>JBOGQR010000030.1:0-13585 GCA_050749225.1 Nitrosopumilaceae archaeon
ATCTTTGGTGCAGTAGTATCAACTACGTCAACTGTCTGAGTTGCATTGGAGATGTTACCTGCTGCATCTTTTGCAGTCCATGTGACTGTCGTCATTCCAAGTGGGAAAGATTTTGGAGAATTATTAGTTATAGATTGTATTATGCCGTTATCTGTTACAGTAGCATTGCCCAAGGGTACCTGATTATCAGTTATCGATATGGTCTCAAATACAACATTTGATGGCGGAGTCAATTTTGGAGAGGTAGTATCAACCATCTTGACTATCTGAGTATCAATAGCACTATTACCAGCTGCATCTTTTGCAGTCCATGTGACTGTGGTTGTGCCTATTGGGAAAGATTTTGGAGCATTATTAGTTATAGATTGTATTATGCCGTTATCTGTTACAGTAGCATTGCCTAAATCGACTACATTGTTTGTGGCACTTGTTGCTTCTATTGTAATGTCAGATGGGGCATGAATTATTGGAATAGTGGTATCCTGAACAGTAACTATCTGTTTTGCAGTAGCATCATTTCCAGATGCATCCTTAGCAGTCCAAGTTACCGTTGTCTGTCCTAGTGGAAAATATGCAGGTGCATCGTTTGTAACGGATAGAACTCCAACCGAGTCATAAGCTGATGGCAATCCTAGATCAACAGAAGTATGATCAGGACTTTTTGCTTCTACAGTTACATTTGGTGGTGCAGTTAGTGTAGGTGCAGTTGTATCAATTACTGTAATCTTTTGTACAGCCTTTGCAGTGTTTCCTCCGGAGTCAGTGACAGTCCAAGTTACCATAGTGGAACCAAGTGGGAATTTTGATGGTGCATCGTTGGTAATTGAAGTAACCGAAGTATCATCTGTTGCCGTTGCCTGACCAATTGAAACAGGAGTTAACATTCCAGATGCTTGAACTGTCATGTCTGCTGATGCGGTTATTGTAGGGGGAGTTTTGTCATTAGGATTTAGTTTTGGAATATTTTGTTGTATTTGGTTAGTATCTTGTGTCTGCGTTTGTTGTGTTTGATTATCAGCTGAAGTTGAGGTTTGTGACATTGGAGAAGATAAAGAACCAAATTTTTGAATTCTGTTGTTGCTACTGTCTACCACATAGACATTTCCGGCAGAATCAATGGCAACATCTCTTGGATTGTCAAAGAAATCAGCCCCAGTTCCCTGGCTTCCCCATGAAGTAAGCATATTTCCATCCTTGCTAATTTCGACAATTTGGTTATTGCCAGTGTCTGCGACGTAGATATTTCCAGACGAATCAACACTTAATCCAAGCGGTGTCTTAAAGTTTGAGCCAGAAGATGCAGAAAAAGTTTTCAAGAAAACACCATCTTGGGTAAACTTTTCAATTCTATTATTTCCAGAATCTGCCACATAGATACTTCCCTGTGAATCTGCAGTTACTCCACGCGGGGAAAGAAATTTACCATCGTCAAGACCGCTCTGCCCAATTGATGTTATGAATTTACCATCAGGCGAAAATTTTGCTATTCTACTATTTCCAGTATCAGCAACATAAACATCTCCACTGGGATCGGTGGCAATTCCTTGTGGCAATAAAAATTGTCCGTTGATACTGCCTTTACTTCCCCATTGAGTTATGAATTTGCCTGTTGTATCAAATTCTTGAACTGTGTTTTTTTCATTATCAACAACATAAACAGAATTTCCGTGAACTGCAATTCCAGCTGGAGCCTGAAATTGACCATTTCCATCGCCTTTAGTTCCCCAAGTATCTAAGAAATTTCCGTTAAAATCAAACTTTTCAACTCGTCTGTTGCCCAAGTCTGTAACATAGACATTACCAGCCGAATCCATCGATATTCCCTGTGGGAAGGCAAATTGGCCTAGTTTTCCAAGTCCATATGAACCCCATTGAGTTATGTATGGAGGGACAGTGGTTGCACCAGAATATTGAATCACTGTACTAGAAAGTAGTATAGCTATAATCCCTATTAGTAGGAGTGGTAAAGTTTTCAACTGGCATAAATTACAAAATACCAAAAAGTTCTCTAAAGTGAGGAATTATTGCAGTTTTTGTCAATTAAGGTCAATTAGAAGGGTTTGTTGACTTCTCTTGTGAAGGCATAGCTTGCTATAGCAATCATTATTGCTACAAAGCCACAAATTACAGCAACATCAACTGCAATAGAAAAGATTTGGGCCTTTCCTGTCATCATTTCTCTAATTAAAAGAACAGAATAAGTCACGGGGTTTAGCTTTGCTATAAAGGCAAGCCAGTGTGGTAAAAGTTCTAGAGGAAATAGCGCTGGGCTTAGCATAAAAAGTGGCATTCCAAGAAAATTGATCACCCCCCAAAAGGTTTCTTGTGATTTTGCAGTAGCTGCAACAATAACAGAAATTCCTGAGAATCCAAGCGAAAATGCAATCACAATTAACAGTATTGGAATAATCATCAAATAGTTTGTAATTCCAACACCAAGTGCAAGTGCAATTCCTAAAATAAGACTTGATTGCAAAGCGGAAATCAAAGATATTGCAAGCATCTTTCCAACAGCAATAGATGATCTAGAAATTGGAGATGTCAATGCTTTATTCATAAAACCATATCTTCTATCCCATAGCGTGTTAACTCCTCCAAAAATACTGGTAAAAATTGCTGTAAGCATTATCACACCAGGTGCCATGAATTCTATGTAGGAACCATTGAATCCTACAGATTGTATTAGTGGTCTAGTTCCTGCAAAAGTATTTCCAATCACTATGATCCAGATGGCAGGCTGGATCAATCTTATCAATATACCACTTCTAGACTTACGATATCGTTTCATCTCTCTCCAGAAAATTGTATAAGTATCTGAAAAAATCAAGCACGTAATCTCCTCATTTTTTCTCGTTCTTTTTTTCTGTTGTATCCATTGCTTTCTTCCTTGAGTTCTCTTCCAGTATATGATAAAAATACATCATCAAGAGTAGGCTTGGTAAGTGTAATGGATTCTATTTTTATTCCAAGTTTTCCAGCAATTTCAAATATTTTTGGCATTACTTGATCACCGCTTGGAGAAAAAATTGTAACTTCATATCCATCAGCAGTAATATCTTTTACAAGAGATATTTTTTTTAATTCAGAAAATAAATCCCCGAGTTTGAGATCAGAGTCAACCTCAAAGACCACAACCTCATTTCCAAGTGCATTTTTGAGTGATTTTGGTGAATCTGTCACCTTAATTTTTCCATGATCAATTATGGAAATATTATCACAAAGTTTGTCAGCTTCTTCCATGTAATGGGTAGTAAGAAAAATAGATATGCCAAATTCTTTGTGAATTTTCCTTATGTAATCCCAAATTTTGTATCTTGTTTGTATATCCAGCCCCAAAGTGGGTTCATCCAAGAAAAGAACTTTGGGTCTATGTAACAATCCTCCCACAATGTCAAGTCTTTTTCTCATACCACCCGAATATGTTACCACCGCATCATGTTGCCTATCTGACAGTTCTACAAGGTCTAGGATCTCATCAATTCTTTCATTGACATAGTTTTTTGGTATGTGATTTAATCTTGCTTGAAGTTGAAGGTTTTCCCTTCCTGTAAGATATTCATCTACTGTAGAGTCTTGTTGCACGTAACCAATGTTTTGCCGTACTTTTTTTGCCTGTGTTACTACATCAAACCCTGCAACATGTGCTATTCCAGATGTTGGTTTTAGCAATGTGGTAAGAATCATAATAGTAGTGCTCTTACCAGCACCATTTGGTCCCAGAAATCCAAAGATTTCACCCTCTTCTATTTTGATTGAAATCTCATCAACTGCCTTAAGCCCATTTCTATATATTTTCGAAAGTGATCTTGTTTCTACAGCATGCAATAATAGCAAATAATTTTTGGATTATAAATTGGTACTACACAAATCTAGCCAATATGTACTATATGAATAAGAAGTTTTTTGAAGTAAAAATATTAGTGAGATTTCTTGTATTCGTCTTTTGCCAGTTTAAGAATTACTTTTTCACCAATTCCCCATATTTCAGATTTTGAGAAAATCCGCGAACCAGTCAATCCTTCAGAGACTTCGATTGATTCAATTTCTTTAGTATCTTGGTTTTTATTTATTTTTTTTATTTTACCTATTTTATGACCGTCAATATCAACTACAGATGTATCCTTCCTTAATGGTGCTGTTCCAAGTAAAACTGATTCATTTGTGAATCTGTCAATATGACTGCGTGGTAAAAAGTAGT
Organism: Nitrosopumilaceae archaeon; assembly: GCA_050749225.1. Lineage (GTDB taxonomy): Archaea > Thermoproteota > Nitrososphaeria > Nitrososphaerales > Nitrosopumilaceae > TA-20. Next base: position 4,199 of record JBOGQR010000030.1, read on the forward strand.
CTTTGTGGAATCCCTCATGAACTGTAATTCCAGTTACTTGCAATGTATCACAATCAATTTGCACATGCTTTACCTTTCCGTATTCAATTCCTTCTCTATCAATTACTTTTCTTCCTCTGAATTCGTCTGCATTTAGTTGATTATTGTCTCTTCCTTGTAATTCTGTAGTCATGCATAAGATCAATTATTTTGATTTATTGAATCAAGTATCAGAGTTTTCAATCCAAGTGGTTAAATTCTTTAGAACAAGACAAATCACATGAGGCCACAAGAAGTAACCTTCAAGGCAATACTAATTACAACAGGAAGAAAGACGGGTAAGGAACATGCTGTAGAATTAAAGGCCGTCTTTTATGATAATAAATTCTATTTTTCAAGGAGAAATTCCCAAAGTGATTGGTTAAAAAACTCACTTGTTAATCCTCATGTGAAGATACAGTATAATGATGTCATGTTTTCTGGAATTGCATCACTCATAAATGATGAAAACTTGGCAAAAAAAATCTCACAACTAAAATATTCTGATAATAGAGCAGATGAATCAAGAGTTGTTTTGGAGGTTATGTTACATGAACAATTGTAGTTACACCGCGTCGTTCATGCTCTTGACCCTCACTAATTTCAGATACAATAACTGTAAATGAGATTATGTCGCGTGGTTTGCATTCTTGTGCATTCATACTAAGATGCAGATCAAGCAAATCAAATTCTTGTCCTTCTACAACATGGGATTCATCAATTGAAACATTAGCTGTTGAATTAATTAAAAAGCGTCTGTCTTTTTGGTGCCAACCAAGTTTAACTTTGTATCCCTCTCTACCTACTGCTTTAACATTAATGTCTATTATTCCCGGTTTTGCCAGCGTATAACCAGACGAATTATTTACAAAGATACCAATTTGAAAAGGATTACCAGCTGTGCTTTCTGCCATTTTTTGAATCCCATCATTCATCACTACATCTACTCCTTTTATTGTGGTAGCTACTTTGGCAATCCATTCGTTTGTTCGTTCTACAGTAGCAAGTATTCTATCACGTCTTTTTTTGTCCTCTTCAGGTGGAAGTTTGTAGTAATCCACCCACGCAAGGTAATCATTACTGATATCTTTGATAAACTGAATACATGTTACTTTGTAGTCATCTACACTAGATGCTCTTTCTGAGCCTTCATCATAAGGAAGACCTTCTTTATCTAATGGAAGCATGTTTTTTATTAAAATGTCTTGTAAATAAACCCAATAAATATATGACAAAAATTTTAAATTTTAAATCATGAGTTTTTCAATTATTACACAAGATCTTCAAAATGAATTGCACTCAAACATGCCGCAAATAAGATTTCTTTTAAAAAAATCTCCAGCGCTTGCATTTACCACAATAAATGAGATCTCAACAAAGGTGGGAAAAAAGTATAACCTAGTGCTTTCCATAAATTTCCCAGAACGTGGAAAGATAGAAGATTTTGAATCATATGGGACAGAGAACATAGGCATGGTAATTGACCGTTTTAGAAAGACATTTCCAATTCAAAGAGAAATGATAAAATCAAAGGCCTCTGAAGTTTTTGATGATGCACGAATTCAAGATGCATACATGTATGAAGGAAAAGAAGGCGTAAGAGTTATTTTGGATTCTGGGAGATTAGATATCTTGCCAGCATCATTACACATATGGGGCAAGTTTGATAGAAAGGTTATGGAATTTTGTGATTGGCTTTTGGCAAACTGTTATCAACTTAAACCTGGTGTCAAAGGTGCAGAAAGTGAGGTAAGTTCATAAGAATACTGAAGGTTTCCAGAGAGATCATATACTTCGGCTTTTACTGGAAGAGGTAAATTATCCACTATCCAAAGTTTGTTTTCCTTTTCACCTTCTTTGTATGAAACAACATACGAATCAAGAGAACCAAACTTGAGTGAGACTTTGCTATGATCTGTTACTTTGATTTCTTCTTGTACATCACGGATGTACATATCGCCCCATGTTGCTCCTTTTACTAGATATTTATTTTCAATTGCAAGATCTCTTATTGAGAAAACTGTTGAATCCAAGACGGTGAAGAATGGTTTGGCATTATCTGAGACTTGATTAAAATCATAAACTATGTTTACTGGAACTGTTTGATTTATCGCCTTGTTTGTATTGGGATTTATCTGAACGAAAAGTGTTTGATTCTCAGTATTTGTGGTAGGTAAAAATTCTATCGTTGCAGTAAATTTTGTTGTATTTGTTGAAATATCATATTGCATCATGGGATTGTATTGAGCTCCTTTTCCTATATGCCATTGACTAGCTTCACGTGGAATATCCTCTCCATTTTGAGGTCCTATAAAATGTGTAAACCAAAGTATTCCTATCACACTTACAGCTATAATACATATCCCAAGCAATAGCTTGATTACCATTTACTATCAGCCAGTATAACTTCTAAAATTTAAGATTAGAAAAGTTTGTCTTAAATCTTGTAAATAGTATAACCATCGATACAACTATAGCCATAACCATTATAGCGCTAATTGGAAATTCCGGAACAGCGAGAGGTGGTGCCGTGTTAACATCAACTTTGACTAATCCATATAATATAGGATTAGGAACTGTATTTTCTGGTCCAGTACCAGCAACATATATGATATAATGAGTGGTCGGAGGAGGTTGGTTGATTACAATAGTTCTAAAATCGTCTCCTACTGGTGCAAACAAAGTACTCTTACCGAGGTCCTCTGCAACTGAACCAATTTTTTTTCCTTGATCATCTACAGTATAAATATCATATTGAATATTTGCAATTTTTGTGTTTGGATCATAGTTTTGTTCAAAGTACAATGACCACTGAACTGGACATCCTTGATGTGGAACTGCTGGAGTATACCTATATTCAACAATCATGGAACTGGTATCAGTATTTACGGATTGGTGAACTGCCGATGTGTCATCAGTAGGACAAATTCCAGCTCCAGCTATTTGAGAAGAAACTCTATTTAGAAATTGAGGCTGAGTTCGACTATTTCCTGTCTCTAATAATTCAAACACATATTGCGGTGGAGGTGTTCCTTGTGTAACATCGGTATACACTATTCCTTTTACTGGAAATGGTAAGTTAGGTACTACCCAAATTTTGTTATCTACTCCCTTATGCCATCCAATTATCCATGCTTTGTATGTACCACCTTGAACAGTCACTTGTTCTTGACCAACAGATGCTACTGATTGTCCACCAACTGATCCTGTTCTACCCCATGAGGGAGAATCCAAAGCCTTAGGGTCTACAGATGTTGAAAATGAATCAAGCCAAATTATGGTTTGTTTGTAAACATTTGCATAGTCAGCTACATTTGGATTAAAAGAAACCGGATCAGGCGTTACTGTTCCAATTGTCACAGTGCCTTTTTGGACATTGCTTCCATCTATTGCAAGCATTTGCAAATTATAACCAGAACCATCACTGGTTTTATTCTGAACCCAAAAGTCAATCTCTATGGGAGTACAGTTATGCCAGTCTGTAAAGCAAACACTGTATCTGTAATAATCACCTACTTTGAGTCCCTGACCTGGGTACCAAGTCTCGGCAAATGCAGAATGCAGTCCAAGTGGGATTAAAAATAAACCGGCAAATAATGCTAAAAGAAAATACTTTTGCATTAGCTGTATAAGAAAAAATCCTATAGTTAAATCTTTCAAATAGGCAAATATAATGGCACAGTATTATTTTGACTATGTGCGAATGTGACAAGGTACACATGTATGAAGTTGACTTTAAGTTAGATGGAATGGTTGTTGTACCAACGCATAAAAATTGTGGAGTTGCCCTAAATGAAAAACAAGTAGATAAATTTCAAAAAGAATTGGTAAAAACATGGGGCTTTCAGCAAGAAGACGAAAAGTAAGACTAGTATCTTAAAAATAAAAGAAAAAGGAGTTTCCCTATATCTATCGGAATGAAGCTACCTGCGACTTACAGACTGAATGTTTGCAAGTACAATTAGCATCACAATAGCATTCTCCTTGCAGTTGGCAATCGCATTCTACTTTATTTTCTGCGGAAGATTCGCATCCGCATGCTGCATCTGTCATAACTGGGATTTCTCCTACGGGGTTTTAAAGGTTGTCAAAAAATCATCTAATTGGAAAACAGTGTTATGGGCTTCAATTTTTTATTGTAGTTAGAAGATCGTTTGTTGTTTTTAAGAGGATTGCAGCTTGACGCTCAACTACTAATGGATCATTTTCCGTATCAAGAGCAACTTTGAGCAAATGAGTGTATTCTAAATTACGGTGTAATGCATCCTTTATTTTGATTATATTATTTCGGTTGATATAACCAAGATAAAAGTAACAATCTGAAAGGAGTGAGTTTTGCACTAGATAATCATATTTTTGTTGAATTATTTTTGAATGATTATTTTGTTCCACCATATCAGAAAAACCATTAGTAGATTTTACCATTCTTGAAAGAAGCGATGTTGATGCTCTTTCTATTCCAAGACATTGATGAACAACTGAAAAGCTTTGATTTATCTTATTTTTATCAAATCCACGAATTGTTTCCAACATATGAGTTGGACTAGGTCGCTTTGAATTTATTAAGAATATAGCATCTGCAAGAAAATAAGATGCGCATTTTATCCAAACATCTGCAAGAGGATCAGATGATTTAACAAGTTCTTTTGCTTTTGTTGCATAGACACCTGCGTCTACAAGACAGTTTTGTATATATGAATTTGAAATTTGTTTACTTTTTGTTTTTATCTTTGTTAGAAACATTCTAAGATTCCATTGTTCATCCACCAAAACTTTCATGTCTTCAAACTGTTTCAAGATAGCAACATTAGTTTCAGATAGAGAACCATGATGTAATTTCATCGTATTTCCATCTATTTCATGTATGGATGGTTCTTCTTGTTTGTCATCAAACACCGTAATATTATACTCGCAGCACTGAAAACTAGTACCATTATTTCTACACCCACCCAATCCTACAGGAAAATTGGAAAGTGAAAGTTTTTCTGGTAGAGTTTTCAAATCCATGTAAATTTCATTTTAATTTTTTGCTATAAAGGATCTAAGCTGTTAAAGTTTACAAATTTATTCAATGACAAAACATTCCTTTAAATTGCTATTCTTTATTGGTTTTTAGCAAGCTCCTGTGGTGTAGTCCGGCTAAGCATACCGCCCTCTCAAGGCGGTGATCCCGGGTTCAAATCCCGGCGGGAGCATTTTATTATTTTAAAATAGTTAAAATTTTTCATTTGAAAATAATTCTAAGTTAAAAAAAGTAAAATAAGCATGTTTCAGCTTAAAATCTACGTTCGCCACGGTGTTTTGGTAAACATTCGCGACAATATACCGGTCTTCCTTCTTTTGGTTGGAATGGGACTTGGGTTTCTTTTTTGCAATCCGCACAAGTGGCAGGATACATTTTTCTGTCTGCGTCCATGACTTTTGGGATTTTTATCCACATAATAACCAATAGTTAGTATCCAAAGCCCACTTGGCGTTCTGTGCAGCAAATACAGTCTAAAATACTGGCAAAAGTACCTTAATTCGATGGTTGGCCCTCAAGATGGAGGTTTTGGTTTTGATGGTGCAAAAAAATATTCTGCTTTAGAAAACTCCAATGCCATATGTGTTCAGTGTCAGGCAGGTCAGCATGCCAAATGTATTGCCAAGAACGATGCTAGTGCAACATGTGACTGTGAACGATGTTTAGATTAATTCACAAAGAAATTCGTAGCATACAAATTTTTATGGTATTGTAAAACAACCGAGCCGTCAGAATATTCCAAAACTGAGAGTCCTCTTATAGAAAAAACCTCATCTGAAAATTCAGATGCAAGTTTTTGCGGTATATCCAGTATAGCCTTGTATACATAACCGTACTCTGTCGGGCAGGTAACTGTCATGGATTGACCACTTCCATATGCAAGACAATTATCAAAAGAACCACGCAGTAAAGTATTATGGTTTTGTGGCAATGGTTGTGGAATAACAGTTTTCATTGTCTGATCTTCATTTGTCTGACTCTGAAAAAAATCAAAATAATTAGCAGTTACATATCCTAAGACAAAAAAGCTAATAATTCCAAATACTAAAAGTGTGTTTCGTAAAGGACGTGTTTTTTCTGATTTTTGATTGATTTTTTTAGTCATAGGAGCAATGAGATCAAGCTTCATTCCATTTCTAGTCGGAAATGATTCCACATACAGACAGTTAGAATGGGTTTGTTCCTTTGTTTTAAAACCACAAATATTACAAATTCGTTGTGTCATTTTTCTACAGTTTGGGCATAATGAGCAGTTTACAAGTGTTCCACCACAAGTTCTACATGATTCGTCTGGCATTAGCAACCAAAATTTGTAATGATAATTAAGCAATACTAAGAATTAGTACTAATGATTCATACTAAAAATTTAAATTCAATAATTGTAAGGCAGGATGAAATTTGTCCGTTAATTCCAGAAGAATTATGGACTTATAGTAATTTGAGTTTGCAGTACATTCGTAAGAGGAACTGCGGATGCCAAACTATCCCATACAAGTACCTGTACAGTATATAGTCCTGGTTGATTTGGAGTCCATACCTCTGATACAGTAAACGATTGATTAGAAAGCATAGATGCAGAAAACTGTCCAAGAAATACTGCTCCTCCGTCTTTGTTCAATACCTGTACAACATATGTGAATTTTTGTTCAGAGGCAGCATGATTGGTGAGTGTTGATTCTACTCCAATTTGCTGGCCAACTTGGAAGCTAGTTAATTCCTGTCCAGTGGTATTAACCATTTTAGGAGCTGTCAATGTGATATCACCAAATGCGCCAAGAACACCTGGTGTAATAAATAGGATTAATGAAAATAATGCAATGACTAGATAAATTGGCTTCATTAACGCTACCGTGTTACGTTTACTATAAAATATTTACTACACATTCATTCGCATAGATAAAAAATCAATTCAAATAGTTATTTTTCTTATGACAATCTCGTGTCCTTCATGCACATGAGAAGAATGATTTACTTTTATCATTTCACCCATTTTCAAGTCTGAGAAATATTTTTCGTTATATCTCCCTAAAGTTTTCTTACAATTAAAACAGTATATTTCTTTAAATTCCACATATGACATTAGGATTCCACAATATTTTAAGATAAAGTCAAAATTCTATGGGTGAAATGCCAGGCTGATCCTTGTTTTCATGAAATTGTATTTTTGAGATCTTGTAGTAAATTACTTCCCCCCGCCTTTCGATTACAGCAAGTACTGGCTCTTTACCCATTGTAGTTATTTGCTCTATTTGTTTTTGTAGCAAACCCATTTTTTGGCGTTTTCCCTCGTTTAGTCCAAATACCACATATTTTGCTGCCTTTTCACCAAATTGACCTCTCTCATAAACCCTAAAATCAGAACCAAATCCAAACCCATCTTTTGCAATATAACCTCTAGACTTCAAATCACGATAGATCAGAAATTTTGTAAGTGCATCAATATCATATTTTACACATTCTTGCATCATAGAATCAAAATTAACTTGGAGTTTTCCTTTTAGTAGCTTAAGATTACCAGTATACAAAAGATAAAGAGATTCAAATGGTTTAAGAAAAAATTTCTTTTTTATTATTTCTCCAAAACCTTTCTGTTCTAAACTGTGTTGCATGTTTTTATCAATAATCACAGTATGATCCTTGATCAATATTCCTTCAACTTTGGATTCAATATCAGACATCTATTTCACGATAGAAAGCATTGGCAATATAACATTACGTACAATAGTTTTCTAAGATAAAAGTGTAAATCAAAATAATATATAAAATTAAGCAATTATCAAATTACGGAAAACTATTAACTACTTTAGATTTAATTTATCATATCATGTCAAACCATAAAATAATTTATACACTCATAGGAATTATCATAATTTCAATTTTTAGCAACTATCTCCTATATCAGAAGACACAGCTATTAGAACAAGCAGCAGACTATTACAAAAATCAAAATAATGAAAATTTAGAAAAACTTGCAAAAATCGCTCTTGCTCCAAAACAAGCACCAATAGCTCCGTCATCTAATAGCCAATCCATAAATCAAACAGTATCACATACAGGTAATTACACTTCTAGCGAATCCATAGAAGCTGTTGCAGTAAGACCAGTGTTAGAAAGTAATGGTGTTTTTGAAACCACTACCTATCAAGGTATTGTAATGAAAATTACTGTAGAGATCAGAGATGGTTCTGGCCTAGTATTAGTTAACACAGATATTCCCACGGGAGTGGATTTTCAAACCTCAGCTAAAACAGCAGTCATGGTGACCCAAAAAATCACCAATGTAGATCTGTCAAAGAAAGATGTAATTTTTTCCATATCTTCTGAAAATAATCAAGAACTACAAGCAGTTGATGGTGGAAGTGCTGGTGGTGCAATGACAGTATTACTTTCATCTGAGATTTTGGGAAAGCCGCTAAATGATAAAGTGTTAATGACTGGAACAATACAAGATGACGGCACCATAGGAGAAATTGGCGGAGCTGCAGAAAAGGCTGATGCCGCAGGCAAATATGGAGCTAGAATATTTCTTGTTCCACAAGGACAGGCAATGGTCGAGATCCAATCATGCAGTGAAAAAACAGAAGGAGTATTTACCTATAGATCCTGTACTGCACAAGAAAAACCACTTTCCCCAATAACTGAAAAACAATATGGAATGAAAGTCATTGAAGTTAGTAATATAGAACAGGCGCTTTCTTATTTCAATTCTATAACCTAATCTCAAATTTTGTTAGTGTGATTTTCAACTCAAATGCAATCTCACGGTTAAAATATGGGCGCCCAATAATCAATCAAAAGTGTAGTTATGCACGGCGCAAATTATAGAACAGGTAACGGTCAACCATATACTAGGAAAGAATACATCAAGGGTAAACCTCAGATAAAAATAGCAAAATTCTCTGGTGGAAAAAGAGATGATTATGATTATTGTGTACAACTTTGTTCAAATGAGAAAATGCAGATAAGACACATGGCAATAGAATCAGCGAGACTATCAGCAAACAAAAAAATCGAGCAAGTAGCAGGAGAAACAGGTTATTTCTCACAATTACGAGTTTACCCACACATATTACTAAGAGAAAATAAGATGATTGCAACTGCAGGTGCAGATAGATTGCAAGAAGGTATGAGAGGAGCCTTTGGTAAAGCAGTTAGTTTAGCTGCACGAGTTGATAAGGGTCAAGTCATCATGGAAGCATTTGTGAAAAAGGAACATTTAGAATTTGCAAAAAAAGCACTGCATGGAGCATGTGTAAAGTTACCTATCACGCCAACAATAAAGGTAATAAAGATGACACAAATTAAACCTGCATCAGCTTAATTTTAGTGCGTTAAGAATATCTTTT
>JBOGQR010000031.1:0-13387 GCA_050749225.1 Nitrosopumilaceae archaeon
AACATATGGAATTTCACCCATCCCAAATTCCAGTATCTAAAACATTTCACATTATGGATGAAAACCAATCAGTAGAAATTGCATCAGAGATGGTAAAATTGGGATTTACCACCCAGAAGGGGGCTTTTTTATTACTGATGACAAATGATAAGAAAATGGCAAAAAAAATAGGTTTTACAGTTATGAATGAATTAAACTTTGGATTACGCAAAACAAAACAGGAACGCGATGTCAGATATTGGATCTATACTTATGACAAAGAACATTTTGCGATGGTTTTGATAAGCTCAAAGGTTTTTCAAGAATTAGGTTTTTGATTTGCAAATATCAGTTCCAATTTAAGAATTCTTGATACGATATTTGCAACAAGCAATCCAAGAAGAGCACCGCCAACCAGATCCAGTGGAAATTGTTGCATCAAGTATACTCTGCTTATTGACACCAGAATTGGATAGATCCACAAAAGATAACATCCTCGTGGAAATCGCTTTGATAATGCAAATCCCAAAACGAATGCAAAAATTGTAGTTCTTACGGTATGGCCTGCTGGAAAAGAGCCGTCAATGGTACAAGGAACTCCAATGTCAGCTGCTGATGTTATGCCCAGATGTGCTCCATCAAATTTCAAAGTAGGTGCTTCATATCCTATGTAACACCGCAGATATGCCGAAAGCATACTTCCTACTATTATAGAAAGCAGTAAGACAAGCCCTAGTCGTCTAGTCTCTTTTTTAATTAATAAGATAAAGCTGGTAATGATAAGATACAAAATCCATCCCATTTCTGTGAAGATCTGCATTGCTAGATCTACAGCCGTATTATGTCCTAGTGAATGAACATAATTTTCTATACCATTATCTAGTGGGGAAATAATTTTTGTGTAGGCTAGACAGGCAAGAATTAAAAAAAATACAAGAAGTAAGATAAATTTTCTAGATCTTAGCTCAAAAAGCCACTGTTGCATCTAAACCACTCCTAACAGTTCTTTCCGGCATGCTATCTAAACGCCAATTATTCCATATTAAAATGAGATGGAAAGTTTTACCTTCAAACTGCGCTCAAGTAATCCGTTAAAATAGTAAAAATTGAAATTAAAAATAAGATCGCTCATCTGCAGTTTTAATATTACATATAGTAAAAATATTCTAGAAAAAAGTTCTAATGAATATTTGTTGGGTCTGATTAATTGTAAAAGATTTTAACCACACATAAAGATAGGATCGCCGTGAGGATTCTAACCCTTGATGATTTGGATACCAAAGGGAAGACTGTCTTTTTGCGTGTCGATATGAATAGTCCAATGGATCCTAAAACTATGCAGATCTTGGAAACAAGCAGGATACGGGAATCAACCGAATCACTAAAAGATCTAGAGGGTTCAAAAGTTGTCATTGCTTCCCATCAAGGAAGAGTGGGCAACAAAGATTATACCGGAATGGAAAACCATGCCAAAGTTCTTTCACAGATTTTAGGTCGCGATATAAAATATGTCGAGGATGTAATTGGTTCAGATGCACAAAGAGAAATAAAAAATATGAAAAATGGCGATATAATTTTGCTTGACAATCTGAGACTTTGTGCAGAGGAAAACTATGAATTTACTCCAGACAATGCTTCCAAGACCATCATGGTAAACAGACTTTCAAAGCTTTTTGATCTTTGTGTGATTGATTCTTTTCCAAGCTCACATAGAGCACATCCTTCCATCATAGGATTTTCTCATATACTTCCTGCATGTGCTGGAAGACTGGTGGAAAGAGAAGTCAGAAGATTGGATGAGATAATGACTGTAGCCAAATCTCCACATGTTGTTGTACTAGGAGGTTCCAAAATCAATGACCGACTTGAAGCAATCGAGACATTAATTCAAAATGGGCGAGCAGATCAGGTCTTGCTGACCGGAGTGATTGCAAATGTGTTCATGCGAGCACAGGGGAGAATAAGGTTCCCATTAGGCATAAAACAAGAAGAGGAAGTAGTTTCAAAAGCTCATTCTCTTATTGGGGAGTATCCAGATGTTTTTTCACTGCCAGTTGATATTGCAATAGAAAGGGATGGCTCAAGGGTAGAGATGGATGTACGGGAATTAGGAAAAGGTGACCAGATACTTGATCTAGGACCAAAGACAGTGGACTATTACATCAAATCAATACATGGCGCGGGAACTGTTTTTATGAGTGGTCCTGCAGGATTTTTTGAAAATGAAAAATTCAAGTTTGGCACTGAAAGCCTCCTGAAAGGTGTTGCAGATTCTTTTGCTACTACCATTGTAAGTGGAGGTCATCTTACTGCTGCATTAAAAAGATACGGCCTGGCAGATAAGATAAACCACATCAGCACTGCTGGTGGTGCGTTGGTGCTATATTTAACAGGAATCAAGCTTCCAATGATACAGTCTCTAGAAGAGGCTGCAGAAAGATACAGATCTAAAAAGTAGATTTACATTCTGAGTTTGGACAAATCCTCGGTTCTAATTTTCCCAAGTGTATTTCTAAATTACACGAATTGCACTTAAATTTCTCTACTTCAGCAAAAAGTTTGTACCACTGAGTAGTAAAATCCTGCGCGATTGGCCTTAAAAGGCTCTCATTATGTAGTTGTTTAAAAAATGGTGGCATATCATCAATTGTCAAGGACTGGTCAATGTTACTTTTTAATATCTCAAAGATCTCGTCGTTTGTAAATCTCAGGTTGGTATCATTGAACCTTTCATAAATTATTTTTCTAATTTGTAGTGGAATAGATGCAGAAGAATTAATCAATTCAGAAGAGACCTGATGCTTCTTCTTTTATCTTGTCAGCAGAAATAGTATCATTTAGCTTTTCAGAGACATATGAGTAGATGCCATACTTTAGAACTTTGAGAGATAACAAGGCACACTTTATTCTTGCAGGCCCAAGGTCATGCAAGCCAAGGTTTTCAAGAATATCTTCTTTTGTTAATTTTTTTACAAAGTCAAAATCTTTACCCATGATAAGTTCTGTTAACATTGATGCACTTGCCTGACTTATTGCACAGCCTTTTCCTGTAAATTTCACATCAGAAACCTTGTTGTCTTTAAGATTGATTTGCATTTCAAGCTCATCACCACATAATGGATTACTATCTTTTTTTGAAATATCCGGATGTTCTATTTTTCCATAATTTCTTGGATTCCTATAATAATCTAAAATGATTTCACGGTAAATGTCAGCACTACTCAAATTCTAAACAACTCCCTAGCTCTATTAAGTGACCTGATAAAAACATCCACTTCCTCTTTTGTGTTATAGATATAAAAACTTGCTCGGGATGTTGCAGAAACATCTAGTCTTTCCATCAAAACTTGTGCACAGTGATGACCAGATCGTATAGCAATACCATCTTCATCTATTATGGTAGCAAGATCATGTGGGTGTATATCTCCAAGATTAAATGAAATGACTCCTCCTCGTTTTGTAACATCTGGTGGTCCGTATAGAACAATTCCTTTTACTGCGGAAATTTTGTCAAGAGCATATTTGGTTAATTCAACTTCATGCTCACGTACTTTGTCCATACCTATTTTATCAAGATAATCTAAAGCTGCAGAAAATCCGATTACATCTGCAATGTTTGGAGTTCCAGCCTCAAACTTGTATGGTAGATCATTCCAAGTTGTCTCATACTTGTGTACCTCTCTTATCATATCTCCTCCTGCGTTAAATGGAACCATGTTTTCTAGTAGTTCTTTTCTTGCCCATAGTACTCCGACACCTGTTGGGCCTAGCATCTTGTGAGCAGAGAATGCAAAAAAGTCACAGTCTAATTTTTGTACGTCTACCTTCAGATGTGGAACCGATTGAGCCCCATCAACTAATACTCGTACTCCTTTCTGATGGCATTTTTTTATTATCTCTTCAGTCTTGCTTATTGTTCCTAAAACATTTGACATCTGACTAAATGTTACAAGCTTTACCTTTCCAGTATCCAGATATGTATCTAGTTGATCAAGTATGAGCTCACCATTGTCATCTACTCCAATGTATTCAAGTTTGGCTCCTTTTTCCTTTGTCAAGAGTTGCCATGGCACAATGTTACTGTGATGCTCGTATTCGGTTGTTACAACAATGTCATCTTTTTGTACATTTTGTCTTCCCCAAGAATATGCAACAAGATTGATTGCTTCAGTTGTTCCCCTAACAAAGATAAGTTCTTCACGATTTTTTATGTTGATGAATTTTGCAACCTTGTCTCTTGTATGTTCGTATGCAGCAGTTGCTTCTTCTGCAAGCTCATGCACCGCTCTGTGTATGTTAGAATTATAATTAAGATAATAATTGCTAATAGAATCTATTACCTGAATTGGCTTTTGTGTTGTTGCTGCATTATCAAAATAAACAAGAGTCTTGTCTTTGTGAACCTTGCGTTTTAGAATAGGAAAGTCATTTCTGATACTTTCTATATTGATTACACTAGTTTGCAAATTTATTCAACCTCGACATAGATCTCATTTTGTTCTATTTTAACATTGTAGGTTTTAAGAGGTATTTCGGCTGGAAGGTTTTGCGGTACTCCTGTCTCAAGATTAAAAGTAGAAAGATGTAAGGGACATGTCACTCCTTCTTCATTTAAGATTCCAGTTGAGAGATCAGCTTCTGCATGTGTACATATTCTGTCAGTAGCATATATTTTGCCGTTGAGATTTGCTAAAAGAATTTTTTTATCATCATGATCAAAATCAAGCATCTCGCCTTTTTCTAATTCTTTTTTACTACAAGCCTTTATCCATTTTGACAAAAAATTCTCACCTGTATTTGTAATGGCTTCCAAAGATGTCTGTTTCACGATATCTTGTCTCCTCAACTTCTAAAAGCTCCTTTAGCTGTTCATCTGATTTTATGGAAAGTTCTCGGCCAAGCCATTTTGAATCTATAAGGTATGTGATCCAGGCTCTTATTTGGTATGACATCTTTCTTGAAAGTGGTTCAAGAAATCCCTCAACAATTATTTTTTGTGCGTCAGATTTGGAAAGGCATCGTGTTCCCAAGTAAAAGAGCTGTTCATCATCAATTTGGGCTACCGAAGCTGCATGTGTTGCCTTGACATCGTTTGTAAATATTTCAAGTCCAGGTATGGAATCAGATTTTGCACCTTTATCAAGTAAGATAGAGTGACCAGCAAGATACGATTCTGTATGGTGTGCCTCTTTTTCAATTCTGATCATTCCCTTAAACAATGACTTTGACGTATCTTTCAAGACTGATTTTTCAAGAACTCGTCCAGTAGTTGATTGTGCTATATGTATCAAGTTTGATGTAATATCAAATGATTGGCTCTTGTTTCCAAATACAACCTCAGTGTCAGTTGCGTTTGCACCAATTCCAGATAGATAGTTATCAATTTTATATCTAGAAAGAAGCGAGCCAAACAATCCAAGATACCAATTCATTCTACCGTCTCGTCCAATGTCTGCTTTTCTTGTGGAAAAGTTTACGGCATTTTGGTCCATTGCTTGCAATGTAATTAAATCAAGTTCTGTATTCTGGTTCACATTAGCAGTGAGTAGTTCAAGATATGCCTGTTGCTTTGTGCTCTTTGGTGCATAAAGCTCTTGTACAATAGAAGCCTTGGAGCTTTCGTCTCCTATCACTACATTACGAGATATTGTCGAGGTTTGATCCGCTGATAGTGATGAAATTAGATGAATTGTTTTTTCCAAAATCAGATTACGTGGAATATAAATGAAAATTCCTGAATTAAAAAATGCGTTGTTTAGTGCAGTATATTTGTCTGTTTTAGGATCCATTGATTCAAATGATTTTTTGATCTTGTCTGTATGATCTTTTATCGCATCCTGTATTGAACATATTATCAATCCTTTTGATTTTAATTCGGATGGCAGATTTATTTTGTGAATATTTGTTCCTATTTGTACTACACTTGGATTATCAGGAAGCTCATTCATTCTGTCTTTGACAAAATCTGGAACAGTACTATCAGAGCTAAGTGAGAATGTCACTTCATCTGGATTCATCTTGTTTGCATCACTGTATTTGTTATAAAGTGGTGAAACTTCGGGCGGTAGTTCCTGATAGATTGAAAAAGAATTTTTCCTATATTCTTTAAGCCATGATGGTTCGTTATTTGCAGCCGAGATTTCGTCTATATGATTTTGTCCAAGCTTTGATAAAACAAATGATGACATTTCTTAAAATTTGATAGGCTATTGTCTAACCGACAGAGCCATCCATTTCCATTTTTACTAGTCTGTTAAGCTCCACTGCATACTCCATTGGGAGCTCTTTGGTAAATGGCTCGATGAATCCGTTTACAATGAGTGTCAGTGCTTCTTCTTCTGAAAAGCCCCTTGTCATAAGGTAAAAGATCTGCTCATCCCCTATCTTTCCTACAGTTGCTTCATGGGTAATAGTAGCATCTTCTTGATTAATTTCCATGTATGGATAAGTATCAGTTTTTGATTCATCGTCTAAAAGTAACGCATCACATCTAACAGAGGATTTTACATTTGTAGCTCCCTTTGCAACATGGAGCAATCCTCGATATGTGGTTCTTCCATTACTTTTGCTAACTGATTTTGATGTAATTCTAGATGTGGTGTTTGGTGCCAAGTGTACCATCTTTGCTCCAGTATCCTGATGCTGGTTTTTTCCTGCAAATGCAACAGATAGTGTTTCACCGTGCGCTCGTTGTCCTAGAAGATAGATTCCAGGATATTTCATTGTAAGCTTGCTTCCAATGTTTCCATCAACCCAGTCAACTCTTGCACCTTCATACGCATAAGCTCGTTTTGTAACTAGATTGTAAACATCATTACTCCAGTTCTGAATTGTGGTGTATCTTAATTTTGCATCTTTGAATGCAATCAATTCCACAACTGCAGAATGTAGTGATTCTGAAGAATATACCGGCGCAGTACATCCTTCTATATAATGTACTTCTGCACCCTCATCTGCAATAATCAGTGTTCTTTCAAACTGTCCAATGTTTTCTTTATTAATTCTAAAGTATGCTTGTAATGGAAGATCTACTTTGACACCTTTTGGAACATAGATAAAAGATCCACCACTCCAGACTGCACTGTTAAGTGCAGCAAATTTGTTATCCTCTGGAGGAATTACTTTACCAAAATATTTTTTAAAGATTTCAGGTTGTTCTTTTAGTGCAGTATCAGTATCAAGGAAAACTACACCTTGTTTTGCCAGGTCTTCTCTTAGATTATGATAAACAACTTCGGATTCATATTGAGCACCTACACCCGCAAGGAATTTTTTTTCTGCCTCTGGAATTCCAAGCTTGTCAAAGGTTGCTTTTACATCAGCTGGAACGTTGTCCCAGTCTTTTTCTGTTTTTTCAGATGCTTTTGCATAATAGTAAATATTGTTAAAGTCAATTTGGCTCAGATTGCCTCCCCAATTTGGCATTGGTTTTTTCATGAAAATATCATAAGAACGTAGTCTAAAGTCAAGCATCCACTGTGGTTCGTCTTTTAATTTACTGATTTCTATAACTGTCTCTCTTGTAAGGCCCTTCTTGCTTGTATAGACATACATTTCAGTAGAGTCTTTGAAATCATATTTACTATAATCCATATTGAGGTTCTCAGTCGTCATACGTAAAATAACCCCGTTATATTATAAAAAACTTCTACCACTGTTCCTACTTGTATAGCGGAGTAGGCTGAGCTAAATAGTCCAAGCTAACAAAAACAATTTTTTATTGTTTCAAAAGCTCCAGGCACTGTATGGACATCTGCAACTATTGGTTCTGTTCCAAATTTTTTCAATTCATCTGCAGTAAATGGTCCAATTGCAACAACTTTGGATGTTCTAAGATTTTGTAATAGTGTTTCTTTATTTGTGTCCATTAACATAATATCAAAAAATGCATTTACAGATGATGCACTAGTAAAAACAATGCCATCCACCTTGTTGTTTGCAAACAGTTCTCTAAATTCATTCCATTGTGACGTATCACGAAAAGAGCATACATCATAAAGATAAATTTCCTTTACCTGTAATCCAATTTTTTCAAGAAGTTGTGCAAGAAATGGGGTGGATGCACCGCTTCGTGGAATAATGACTTTTTTTCCTTCAGCATTTAATCTTGTAAAGACCTCACCAACACCAACAGAAGAAAACCTGTTTGGCACATGTGCCACTCTGATTCCTTCAGCTTCAAGTGCCGCTTTTGTTTTTGGTCCAACCGCTATCACACTAGTGTTTGCCACTGCAAGTTGGAGTTTTTCATATTTTGAAACTTTTTGTGCAGTATCAAACAAAAGTTTGACTGCTTTTGAGCTCATAAAAACAGAAAAATCCGGATCCTCTTCTTTTATTGCATGTAGAAATTCATCGACAATTTTTTCGCCCTTACTTACAAGTTCTATTGTTGGAAGAGAGAGTGGTTTTGCTTTTGCATTCGTAATTAATTGTATAAATTCTTCAGAATCTTCTTTGGAACGTGTGATTGCTATTGTTTTACCTGTAATCATTTTCTCCACCCTATTATTTCAGACAAGTTAACTACCTTACCTATTATGATTACAGATGGCGGTCTTATTTTGGCCTGAATGACCTTTTGTGAGATATTTGAGAGATCTCCCTTTATCATCCTGTGTTGTGGTGTGGTTCCATTTTGTATTACTGCTACAGGAGTTTTTTTATCCAACCCACCAGATACCAAATCTTTGCAAATCTTTTCCAGTCTTGAAAGCCCCATCATTATTACTATGGTATCTACGGATTTTGCAAGTTTTTTCCATTTGACGGCTTCTTTTGTCTTTTTAGCATCCTCGTGACCTGTAACAAAAACAACTGATGAGGCATAATCTCTGTGTGTTAGTGGAATTCCAGAATATTCTGCAGAACCAAGCCCAGAAGTGATTCCAGGAATTATTTCATATTTTATCTTGTGAGATCTAAGAAATTCTGCTTCCTCTCCACCTCTCCCAAAAATAAAAGGGTCTCCTCCCTTTAGCCTGACTACATTTCTTTTTATCTTTGCAAACTTTAACATCAAATCGTTTGTAGAGTTTTGGTGTTTGTAATCATCTCCGACGTCACGACCAACATAGACCTTTTCTGCATTTTTTGGTATCAAGGAAATGATTCCTTTACTTACCAGTCTATCGTAAAGAACCACATCGGCAGATTTTATCGCTTCAACTGCTTTTAGTGTTATCAGCTTGTGGTCACCTGGTCCTGCTCCAACTATGTAGACTTTGCCTGTCATTTTTTATTCCATTCCTCTACTTTTTCTCTCCAATTTTTAGCAAGCTCTGCTATTCCTTTTTCAACAAGTTCTGATGCTATCTGCTTTCCAATCTCTTTTGCTTGCAATGGATCTCCGGTTTTTTCCACATTAATGGATTTGCTGCCATCCACAGAATACACTATAACATGTAGTTTCAGCCTGTTTCCTGCTTTTTGTGCTAGTGCGCCTACTGGAAACCTACACCCAGAATCCACAAAAATAGAAAGGGAACGTTCTGCTTCAATGGCAAAGCGAGAATCAGAATCCTCTATTGTCTGCAATAGTTTGATTAATTTGACATTGTCTCTTCTTGATACGATTGCAAGTGCACCTTGTCCAGGAGAAGGTGAAAAATCAGTGGTCGAAAGCCGCTCAAATTTTATATTTAATCCCAATCTTCCAATTCCTGCTTCAGCAAGAACAACACCATCAAAATTTCCATCATCAATTTTTCTAATTCTAGATTCAATGTTACCTCGAATTGGTTTGACAACTAGATCAGGCCTTATGCGTGAAATTTGTACTGCTCTACGGAGACTACTGGTCCCAATTATTGCACCTTTTTTGATTTTCTCAAGCGTATAGTTGCCCTTAGAAATGAATACATCGTTTGCAGATTCTCTTTTTGGAATACATGCCAAGATGAGATCATCAGGAAGTTCTGCTGGTACATCCTTTAAGCTATGTACTGCAAAGTCAACTTTTTTTTCAGCCACTGCCCTATCAATCTCTTTTTCAAATATTCCCTTTTGATTTATGTTAAAAAGCGGTCTCGCGTCAGTGTCACCTTTGGTCTTAATCGGAATTATTTCAAATTCTGTTTCTGGTGATTTTTTTGTCAGTTCTGATATAACCCAGTTTGTTTGGGCAAGTGAAAGTGGGCTTCCTCTAGTTCCTATTCTATATTTCATGCCTTCACCGCTTTGAGAGATTTTTCATATGCTTCTAGGGTCTTGTGCAAATCATTAGTGGTATGAGCATAGGACAAAAACACGGTTTCAAATTGAGATGGCGCTACAAAGACACCGTTTTTTAAGAGTGCAGCAAATAGTTTTTTGAATTTTTTGGTATCTGCTTTTTTTGCAGAATTGTAATCTTTTACTGGTTTGTCGGTAAAAAAGACTTGAAACATGGAACTAATAAAATTAATTTGGTGAGGAATTTTTAAATCCGTTGCCAGATCGTTGATAGCCTTTGCCAGTATGGTACAACTTAGCTCAAGTTTTGGGTAGAGCTTGTTTTTGTGCTTGTTTACTGTTTTTACGGATTCTATTGCAGCCGCAACAGAAACAGGGTTACCGGCATAGGTGCTTGCCTGGTACACTTTTCCTTCTGGAGACAGCATATTCATTATCTCATTTTTTCCTCCCACTGCTGCAATGACAAATCCGTTTCCCAGTGCCTTACCAAGTGTAGTGAGATCTGGTTTTACGTTATAGTATTTTTGTGCACCTCCAGGAGACATTCTAAATCCTGTAACCACTTCATCAAATATCAATGGCACATCATGATCTTTTGTGATTTTTCTAACTTCGGCAAGAAATCTTTTTTCAGGTAAAACTAGACCCATGTTTGCTAGGACTGGTTCTATTATTACACAGGCAACGTCTTTTTGTTTTTCTAGCACAGAGTCAAGTTCTTGCGAATTGTTGTATTGTACAACAAGTGTATTTTTAGAGACTTCATCAAGACCTCCGTTGGAAATGGATATTCCATTATGAGCTGCGCCAGAACCTGCCTTTACAAGAACAGAGTCATGTGCACCATGATAACATCCTTCGAATTTTATTATTTTTTTCTTCTTTGTGAAACCTCTTGCAAGTCGGATTGCAGTCATTGTGGCCTCACCTCCAGTGTTTACTAGTCGTACTTTTTCCATTGAAGGATAATTTTTTACAATTAGTTCCGATAATTCAACTTCAATATCTGTTGGTGCACAGTATAGTGTTCCATTTTTTAATTGTGACAAGACTGCAGAAAGAATTTCTTTTCTTCGGTGTCCCAAAAGCAAGGCGCCATATCCGTTACAAAAGTCAATATATCTATTATCATCTACATCCCAGATCACACTGCCATCTGCTTTTTTTACAAAGAACGGATATGGATCATAAAATCTGACTGGACTGTTTATTCCTGACGGAATAACCTTTTTTGCCCTTGAAAATAATTTCTTGGAATTTGACATCAGATAAAGGTAAAATGATTATTATTATAATCTATATGAAAAATATCACAATATTACTTGAGGGGCTCTTCTAAAATTAAATTCAGGAAATTATGAATCTGGTATGAGTAAATGATAGTTTATTGTATGGCACAATTGACTATGGTATCGTGACTTACATTGCCAACTGTACAAGTATTATGTCCATCTCCACCATCAATGATATCTGAACCAGTGCCTACCGTAATTTTGTCATTTCCTGAATCTCCCTTTATGATGTTGTTACCGTTGCCAGCTACAATTGTATCGTCTCCATTGCCTCCAAAGATCACATTATCACCATTTCCTGCAATTATACAATCACCAGATGTACCAGCACGAATGATATCATTTCCACCAAGACCTATTATCAAATTAGGAATACCGCTTTTTCCAATTAATGTATCGTCATTTTCTGTACCCATTACCAAGTTGTAAGACGATTCAGGCTTACCACATGCCAATACTGTAACTGATTGTGTAAGTGATTTAGAATTACCAAACTTATCAGTAGCATTCCATTCTACTATTGTTTTACCAAGTGAGAACGATGTGGTAGCATTATTTGTTATTTTTGGAGATGTATCAATAATACCAGTAGCTGTTGCTTGTCCAATTTGTATTGGCATTTCAAATGCAGTAGCATTCACAACGATATCAGATGGAATGTCTAGTTGTGGAGGAGATCTATCAACTATAGTTATCTTTTGAGTTGCAGTAGCAGAGTTTCCAGATGTATCAATAGCTTTCCATGTCACAATGGTTTGTCCAAATGGAAATACTTGTGGAGCATCATTTGTAATAGAAGCAACACCTACAGCATCTTTTGCTGTTGCATTACCAATCTCTACATGATTATTTGTAGGACTAGTTGCATTAGCAATAATTTTTGTTAGTGCTGTAATAATAGGTGCAGTAGTATCAACTACGTCAACTGTCTGAGTTGCATTGGAGATGTTACCTGCTGCATCTTTTGCAGTCCATGTGACTGTGGTTGTGCCTATTGGGAATGCTGATGGAGAATTATTGGATATGGCAACTTGCTCCACATCTGTTGCTGTAGCATTACCTAGTGATACAGTATTATCAGCAAGTGAAGTTGCTTCTACTTTGATGTTCTTTGGTGGAGTTATCTTTGGTGCAGTAGTATCAACTACGTCAACTGTCTGAGTTGCATTGGAGATGTTACCTGCTGCATCTTTTGCAGTCCATGTGACTGTGGTTGTGCCTATTGGGAATGCTGATGGAGAATTATTGGATATAGATTCTACTCCTACAACATCAGTCGCGTTTGCTTTCCCAAGAGATACTATATTACCATTTACACTAGTAGCCTCAATCGTAATGTCTTTTGGTATGATCAATTTTGGTGCAGTTGTATCTCTAACTTCTACTGTCTGAGTAGTATTAGCAGAATTACTAGCTGCATCCTTTGCAGTCCATGTGACTGTGGTTAAACCAATGTTGAATACTTTTGGTGCATTGTTTGTTACAGTGACTTGTTCTAGATCAGTTACTGTCGGAGTACCCAATGGTACAGTGTTATTGTTAAGTGATGTAGCTTCAAATGTAATGTTCTTTGGTGGAGTTATCTTTGGTGCAGTAGTATCAACTACGTCAACTGTCTGAGTTGCATTGGAGATGTTACCTGCTGCATCTTTTGCAGTCCATGTGACTGTGGTTGTGCCTATTGGGAATGCTGATGGAGAATTATTGGATATGGCAACTTGCTCCACATCTGTTGCTGTAGCATTACCTAGTGATACAGTATTATCAGCAAGTGAAGTTGCTTCTACTTTGATGTTCTTTGGTGGAGTTATCTTTGGTGCAGTAGTATCAACTACGTCAACTGTCTGAGTTGCATTGGAGATGTTACCTGCTGCATCTTTTGCAGTCCATGTGACTGTGGTTGTGCCTATTGGGAATGCTGATGGAGAATTATTGGATAT
>JBOGQR010000032.1:0-13154 GCA_050749225.1 Nitrosopumilaceae archaeon
TAAACTGTCCATTACGCAATAGTGTTGAACTCCAAATTCCAGAATTAAGATAATTATTACCAGAGATAGAGACAATACCATTTTCCAGCGTTACCGGCGTATTGCCGTTGTTCAAAGTTCCTGTTGCGAACTGCAAGTCAATCTCAGAGTTTTGGATGGTTTTAGTTCCTACTACAAAACCTGTGGCTTGTAATAGATATTTGTCATCTGATGCTAATTGAGAATAAGCATGAGGTAGTGAGATTGTTAGTAATATTCCTGTAATTGAGATTAGTAAGATTAATCCAAGTTTCATTATTGAATTAAAGTTTAAAGTTGTATTTAATTAATAGGTAAAATTTATCAACATAATTAGGCAATTCCTGGCTGCTTGTCTTTCCTAGTTAGGCCATCCATGTAATTCATTTGCTGTTCCATGAATTTTTTTCTTTTTTCTTCTTCTTCCAAGTCTTTCATATCCAAAGGTTTTATTTTCAACAATTCTAAAAGTTTGACAAGTATTGTCTGAGTTGCTTTTGGTTGTATAATATTTGGATTATCAATTTCCATAAGAATGCAAACACTGTCAAGATTTTTTTCTTTTGCAATGCCAAGCACCAATCCATTAAAGCCAGTTATCTGTCCCTTGCCGATTAAAAGTTCGATCTTTTGTTTTTTTAGCATATTAGCAAGAATAGCGGATGATGCAACACCAAATAATTTTGGTTCCGTAGGATTTGGGGGTCTGAGTGCTGCTCCAATTGAGTATAGTGTATCAACTTTGAGTTTTTTAGCCATCTCAACTACCTCATAACACAATTCATACAGCCTTCTTGGATCTGATGGGTTAAACTCGCCAGAAAAAATTACAAGGTTTTCTTTTTCACAATAATGAAACTTGTAGCTTGATTGGTTATACTGGATAAGACCTTTTTCATAAGACACCGCAGGAGGCCAAAACGCATAGATTTCTGTAAACAATTTTGCTTTTAATTTTTTTATAAGAAAGTCCATTCCCATACCTGCCACATTGCCCATGTCTGGAAGGGCTGCAATCATGTTTGGATTTTTTAATTTTGGAAGAGTGTGAATTTTTAGACCAAGCATTGTTGTTTTGTATTTTATGTTAAAATAAAAACGAATCTAAGATGAGAGATGAACACTAGATCCGTATTGACTGATCATTGCAAATTCGATAAATCCTCCTGCAAGTAGGAGAGCAATTACAATCCCTATTTCAATTACGGTTAGTCGGATTTCCTTTTTTATTGGATTTTTTTTAATTATGGCCCAAATTAGGATGAAGCTTCGTGACATCCCTAGGGAATAAGCTGCAAGCTCCATTATTCCAAAGGGAGATAATATTAGGATGGATATTGGTGGAATTTTTTCAAATAATGGAGATGTAGATGCAATGGCGCTAAAAGCAAGACCTGTTGATGCGGATGCAAACAATCCCCAAGCGACTCCAAAACCTGGTATAAACATTGGCAAGCCAATTGAGGAATTGTGTGCAAATATTCCAATTGCATCAATTCCTTCTACTGCCTGTTCAAATTCTTTGAGAAATGCTTTGGTATCTTCATCTGATACTTTAATTGCAGCCCCTATAGAAAACGATGTGATAAAAATTCCAACGAAAATAAGCCAAATTAAAATTCTTTTTTTCCTAGACATGTCTTTGGGTTAAAAATAATCTCTATTTGAGGGTTGACAGTTTGAAACAGATTTAATTAAAAGTTCTATTATGAGTCCTTGATGAAAGAGGACGTCTCGTCTGCACTGACTTATGCGTTAAGTAGGGGTTTCCAGATTCATCCCGACGCTTTTAAAATACTTGAAAAAATTGATGTAAAGGAGCTTGAAAGAATAATCAAGCAGGTAGTAAGAGAAAAATCAAAACAAAACTTGTTTTTGATAAATCAGAGTGATTTGAAAATGTTTGTTGACTCTGGGATTGATGAAAACATAGAAAATAACCATGTAATTTTATCAGATCCTACAAAAAAAATTACTTCGGCAGAGGGAATTGATGGTTTTAGTGCACTTTTTGCAAGTCGGTATTCAAAATTATTAAAAATAATCTTGCAGAGGTCTCAATCTAAAAAACTGAGCCCTATTGATACCATTAAGAGTGGTAAGATCAAAGAGGAGGTTTTTGTGGCTGGCCTATTGATGGATAGGAGGATAGACAGGGATGTAACAAAACTTGTTGTAGATGACCCTACCGGTTCCCTTGAGGTATTGGTGTTTAACAAGGACCTACAAGAGACTGCAAATTCCCTCTTAATGGACCAGTTTGTAATGTTTACAATTGTTCCAGGAAAAAACGGTGGCTTTATTGTAAAAGATTTGGTTGTTCCAGACGTTCCAGACCATGTCACAAATCGTTCAAAGACAGAGACTTATGCTGTGTTGATATCTGATTTGCATGTTGGAAGCAAGTATTTCATGGAAAAAGAGTTTACAGAGTTTGTCGAATGGCTTTCTAGCCCAGATCCAATAGCAAGGAAGGTTCGCTTTGTTTTGGTTGGTGGCGACATAGTAGATGGTATTGGGATTTTTCCAAACCAAGACAAGGAATTGCTTTTGGTTGATACTAACGAACAGATGTTAAAGGCAGCTCAATTACTGGATAAAATTCCAAAACACATCAAAGTTTTCATAATTCCGGGAAACCATGATCCTGGCCGCAGAGCGCTGCCCCAACCTGCAATTCCAGAAAAACATAACATGACTTTGTGGAACCGAGAAAATTTCTTTATGCTTGGCAATCCCTCCATGATAGAGTTAAACGGCGTCAAAATTTTGATGTTTCATGGGCAAAGCTTGGATGATGTTGTTGGAACCACTCCTGGACTGAGCTACTCACAGCCTGCAAAAGCAATGCGAGTTTTACTAAGATCAAGACATCTCAGTCCTATCTATGGAAAACGAACCCCAATAGCACCTGAGGTAGAGGATATGATGGTAATCAGTGACGTTCCAGATGTTTTTCATTCAGGACACATTCATGTTGTTGATCTTGACATGTACAAGGGCACACTTATTGTAAACTCGGGAGCTTGGCAAACACAAACAGCATACCAGGCAAGTGTTGGAGTCACACCAACTCCCGGAATTGCAGTAATTGTAAATTTGGCCACGATGAAGGTTTTTACCAAAGACTTTACCGAAAAAGAATAATTATTTTATAACAAATCTTCAAGTGTTAGGTCTTCTTTGAATGCTTTTTTTACTGTATCAGGTTGTAATGTAAGACTGAATTTTTTTGTCCTTCCATGCATTCCTTGATGAATGATTTTTCCTGAAATTAGGCCCGTCATCTCTATTTCGCTTAGTATTTGGGTGATACGCCTTTGTGTAAGCTCTTTTTGTCTAACTATTTTGCAGAGGTTTTTGTATGAATGGTAAATTTCTCCCGTCGTAGTTCCATTTGCTTTCATTACAGCCAAAATTAACAATTTTTCATGGAGTGGATAAGAGTTGAGTGCTGTTGTTTCCTTGTCTTCTTCCATTTTTAGAGAGGCTTTTCTGATATGTTCTTCTTTGATGGAATCTGCCTGTTCCCGTTCTGCTATTTCTCCGGCTACCCGTAAGAGGTCAATTGCTCGTCTTGCATCTCCATGTTCTTGGCCAGCCATGGCAGCGCAGAGGTTTATTGCTGCCTGCTCAATTGCTTTTTGGATAAATGCTACTTTGATTCTTTCTTCAAGAATTTCTTTGATCTGCTCTACACTATAATTTGTAAATACAATTTCCTCTTCGCTAAGACTGCTCAGGACCCTAGGGTCAAGCCTTTCCTTGAATGTAAGATCGTTTGAAATTCCTACTAGTGTAAGTGAGCCTTTCTTGAGTCTCTCATTTGCCCTAGTAAGGGAATAAAAGACATCCTTGCCTGTCTTTGAAACCAGTTCTGCAAGGTAATCAATCTCATCTACCACAAATACTGTGTTTAATCCCTTTTTACCAATTGCAGAAATTATACGGTTGAATATTTCGCTAATTGAAAGCCCTGTTGTTGGGAACTCTTTTTCTTCTTCTCTATCTACAAGTTGTCTGCCCAGTTTTATCAATAGACCGTAGAGAGTGCCCTCCTCTTTTGCATTAGCATAAAGTAGTTGGATAGGAAATGATCCTTCCTTTACTCTTTCTTTGATCTTGTTTAGGACTTTGGTTACAACTAGAGTTTTACCTGTTCCAGGTTTTCCATATACTAGTAAATTGGATGGACGTGCTTTCTTCAATAAAGGTAGAAGAGATTGGGTGACCTTTTTCTGCTCGTCTTCGCGGTGTAATATTATATCAGGGACAAATGTAAAATGTAATACTTCCCTGTTTTTGAATAATGATTTGCCATTTTGTGCATCATCCAATAATTTATCGATCGAATCTTTTACCATTAACCCACACACCAATGTTTCTTCTCTGTCCACATATTGATTCTATCTTTGATAATACAATTAGAATAGAATAACTAAACCAAATTTAGTTTATCATTAATTATTTTTATTTTCTTTAAAAAAATATTTTTTTAATAAGCTAGAGTGGAAGTATTGGTGTGTGGGTATGCCTAAAATAAAGTTAACATTTTGTGAACCAAATGTTAAACTGGATGTGGAAAAGCCCAACTTGACCCCTTTATTTCCACTCTAGGCGTGAAGTTAGGTCTTAACAATGTTAAGGTCGCAGAATAGACCCCTATATTTCTAGTCCAGGCATGAAATTCATCCATAATATGGTATAAAGGGAAGGCGCCTAGTTAAGGTGCAAAAACAAGCCAGGCATGGGCTAGGCAGTGAATGTTAACAAACTCATAGGTTAACAAATATTCTTTGATCTGTTCAAGTGTTAAGGTGTTAACCCGATCCGATCATAATGACAAGAAAAAAGATCAGAATAGACCTAGAGGACTCGGAAGGGGCCAAGTACAACTTTAGTTTAGAAGGCAACGTAACTAGAGATAAAATGTTAAAGATATTCGAATTAATGGATTTAATCAATATTGAAGAACCAGAAGAATCTCCTCAACTAGACTCGATTGGTTCCAAGGTGTGGTATATGGTAGACAAACATTTCCCACTAGGCAAGTTTACCTCCTCTGAGATACTTGAAAAATATGAGGATGAGTATGGGCAACCAATCAAACTTAGCATCATATCCACATACCTGTCCAGGTTTGCCACAAAAGGTAGGATAGTAAGGGAAAGACAAGGCAGAGAGTGGGCATATCAAGTAATCAAACTAGCCCAAAAACAACAGAATCTGGGAACTTAGGAAATTATAGCTTTTTTAATTACGAGACAGTCTTGCTCCATTACCACTCTGACATAATCGCCTTTTTGCAGTTGCAGATATTTTCTGAATTGGATTGGAATAGATATGGTTCCACCTGAGGTGATCTTGATCAACTCTTCATTTGTAGGCATGATATTAAATAATTAATTTACGTATTTAAGATTTTAGTTTTATATGAAATTATTATAATTGATGTTTTTTAGGTGTAAATGGGAGGATCCAATGTTGATGTTATTGTTGTGGTGCTATTTTGGCAACACCAATCTTGGTCTTACCTTTGTCAGTAATATAGTAGGTAAAGGGCTTTGTCTGCATGTTTCTTTCCACCAAACCCTCCTCGAAAAGCTTCTTCATCATGCGTGATGTATGCTCTCTAGTACGCCCTATCGTGATTTGTATATCATGTGATGTCATGGGTTTTTCTGTGATTAATCTCAAAACATAATCTGTAGCATTTCCAAAGTTCATGTTATGCATACGCTCCTTTGGTTTCTCCTCCTGGGCACTTGAGATAGCCTCATTTCTCTCAACCTTTACCTCTTTTGGTTTCGGAATTGGTGCCTCTAATTCCTCAGATTCCTTCAACAATTCTACAGAATCCATGCGTATTTTCATATCAATCAACTGATTTTCATAATACTGCAGTCGATCCGTATAGGATTTTAGAAGATCTGAATCAGTCCTTATGAGAGGCTTTACTTTGTTGTAAATGACTATTGCAACTATACCTAGCACAAATGCGATAAAAACGCCTATTATTGTGCCTACATCAGGTATGTCCACTAACATCACTATATTTCATACGTAGATGTGATTTATCATGTTTGAGTAAAACTTGTTCACATATTACATATCAATCACAAACATACTTTATCACGAACTCCATACACCTATTATTGTAAAATACACAAAAATCACACCCTACAGGCACGATTTACCAACTCACCTATCACAAACATGATTTCTTCTTCTTTCTCAGGAAAGACATCACTACTTTGTATCACAGAAACCTGTTCAGAAAGCTTTGATATCACATCAATATCCTCAGGAACAAGTATGCCTAGACCCCTTAGTAATATTACAGAATAGTATAACCCGACCAACTTATCCCTAGACTGCCTTACCTGCCTGAAATAAGCCCCTTTACTTATGGTAAACTGGGTTTTGTGGAGGTTCAATTGATTTAAAATAATTTCAATTTGTCTTTCTGTAAACAGTGATTTTTTTATAATTTGCCTTATTATATTACTAGAAATTGGATTTGGAGACTCGGCCATAGCTATACAGATCTGTATACATACCTTCAATTAAACTTTAAATGAACACCCAATAACCAGTCTTATGCCAAACGTAGAAAGCTATCTAAAAGACACTCTAAAGAGAAAAAAGGCGCTGCTTTTTGTCTTGATTGACTCTGAAATATCTGAAGTAAAATCGGCAGTCAAGCTTGCAAAAGAAGTTGAGAGGATAGGAGCTTCCGCAATACTTGTTGGGGGTTCATCTGCAACAGATCAGCTTGGCATGGCCCAAACGGTAAAGATACTAAAGAAATCTCTCAAGATTCCAATCATTTTATTTCCAGGAAATGTTACTGGTGTTGTACCCGGCGCTGACGCAATCCTGTTTAGTTCCCTTTTGAACTCTGACAACCCCTATTTCATCTCACAAGCTCAGGCGTTGGGGGCCCCCAGCGTACTCAAGTTTGGTTTAGAGCCGCTTCCAACGGCATATATCATAATTGGTGAGGGAACATCGGCTTGGTTTGTTGGTTCTGCAAGGACCATACCGTTTGAGAAATCAAACCTGGCAGCAATGTATGCACTTTCCGCCCAATTCATGGGAATGAGATTTGTCTATCTTGAGGCGGGTTCTGGGGCAAAATCTAACGTAAAACCAGAGATGGTTACTGCAGTAAGGAAGGTTTTCAAGGGCTTTTTGATAGTAGGTGGGGGAATCAAGAGCACTCAGACTGCTGCTGAGATAGTCAAGGCAGGAGCTGACGCCATTGTTATTGGTACCATGCTTGAGAAGGGCGGTAGCCTAAAGACCCTGACCGATATTGTAAAAACCATCCAGAATGTAAGGAAGTAGCATGTCTGAAAATGTAGCATTGAGACTAAAGGAAGTCCCAATGCCTGAATATTATTTTGATTATTACACCAAGCTTTCTGAAGAGGTCTTTAGAACATTTGAGAGGGCAGCTGCTGCAAAATCAACCTTGGCAGATTCATCTGGGATGGTAGAGCCCAAGATAGCGTTTGATCTTGCAGATCGTGTCTCCAAAATGCATGACATTGATGTAACAGAACGCCTAAGGGCGTTAATCCAAAGCACAACAAAGGAACTTGCTGCCTTGAACCTTTCTGAAGAGATTGCTTTAGGCAAGTACTCTGGACCAGACACCTCACTAGAAGAGAGGCTTGATCTTGCAGTAAGGGTAGGTCTTGCCATAGTAACAGAAGGTGTCACTGTGGCCCCACTGCAGGGAATTAGTGAGGTAAAGATTAAGAAAAACCATGATGGCTCTGACTATCTTTCTATATCATTTGCAGGTCCTATCAGGTCTGCCGGCGGAACCGAAGCAGCATCTACAATGTTGATTGCAGACCACATCAGAAAGATAGCGGGACTATCTAAATTCCAAGCAAACTCGTTTGATGATGAGACTGGACGATTTGTAGAGGAATTAAGGCTCTATGAGAGAGAGGCTGGAAATTTCCAATACCATGTTCCAGACGAGGATGTTGTAACTGTCATATCAAATCTTCCAGTTGAGCTGGACGGTGTTGATACAGATCCGGTTGAAATTGTAAGCCACAGAAACATGACTCGAATCAGCACCAATAGGGTAAGGGGTGGTGCACTAAGAGTTCTAAATGATGGCCTGATAGGCAAGTCAAGGAAATTACTAAAACTCATCGAGTTGTTTGAACTAGATGGCTGGGACTGGCTAAAGAACCTAAAAGGTGCAATCCAGACTGGAGACGAAGACGCTGCATCCCATAGGATGAGAGAGGTCATAACTGGTAGATCTGTCCTTTCCATGCCAAAGAAACTGGGCGGTTTTAGGTTAAGATATGGCAGGGCATGCAATACCGGCTTTTCCTCAATAGGGATACATCCTGTCATTGCAGAAATTTTAGACCATACCATTGTCGTTGGTACTCAAATCAAAGTTGACATTCCAGGAAAGGCTGCAACTATTGCTTTTGTGGATTCACTAGACACGCCGATTGTTAGGCTGAAAAATGGTAATGTGGTAAAAATCAGGGACACCCATCACGGCATACAGCTCAAACCACAGATAGAAAAAATCCTCCACCTTGGTGATATTCTGATCAGCTATGGTGACTTTTTAGAAAACAATGCAGAGCTTGTCCCAACAGGTTATGTGGAAGAATATTGGGCTGAAGAGCTCAAAGCAAAGCTTGCAAAATATGAACCTGGAGATCCGCGTTTACAATATGTTTCAAAGATACCAAGTCTAGATGAGGCATTCAAACTCTCACTTGATTTTGGCATCCCACTACATCCCAACTATCTGTATTATTGGGACCAGCTATCAGTTCAAGAGTTTGAACAAATCCTAAACCCGACAAAGGCAGATCCTGACTTGATAATCTACCAAAAAAGTAGTAAGGAAATTCTTGAAAAACTTGGGGTGCCTCATGAGGTGGCAGGAGATTCAGTTTTACTAAAAGATGTGGAGGCAAAGATTTTCTTTTATTTACTTTTTAGAAAACCCATCAAACTTGATCATGTCATGACAGTTCCCAAGCTCATCACAGAATACTCTGGGATAAAAATAAAAGACAAATTTTCAACGGCAATAGGAGTTAGGGTTGGCAGGCCAGAAAAGGCGGCAGAAAGAAAGATGAAACCTCCAGTACACACACTGTTTCCAATAGGCAGTAAAGGTGGTGCATCACGTGACTTGATAAAAGCATCCAAGGAACCAAATTTTTATTGTAACATCAATAACAGATTTTGTAAAAACTGTAACGAACCATCGATTAGTATTGCATGTCTAAAATGCAAAAACAAGACAACTACACTTTTTGTCTGTCCAACCTGTAGAGATGAGCTAGAGTCAGAGTACTGTGAAAAATGCAAAAGAAAGACACTATCCCACACATACAGGTCATTTCCACTCAAAGAGATGCTCTATTTTGCACAGGAAAAGACAGGCATTCGTGTTCAGGAACCATTCAAGGGCGTAAAGGAACTCATAAACCAAGACAGAATAGCAGAACCTCTTGAAAAGGGGCTGATAAGACAAAGCCTTGGTCTAAATGTCTTCAAGGATGGGACCATTAGGTTTGATGCAACAAACGCACCACTAACTCACTTCAAACCTGCATGGATTGGAACCAGCCCAGAAAAACTTGTCCAACTTGGATATACTCATGATATCAATGGTAAACCCATTACTGATTCTAATCAGCTAATAGAACTGAGAATTCAAGATGTCATAATACCACATGAATGTGGAGAATATCTGGTACAGACATCAAAATATCTGGATACGGAACTGGCAAAACTATTTGGCCATCCTCAATTTTACAAAGTAAAAACTACTGACGATCTTATTGGGCATTTAATGATTGGGTTAGCTCCACATACATCAGTTGGAATTGTAGGACGAATAATTGGCTACACAAACACACATGTTTGTTATGGCACGCCAGTGTGGCACTCTGCAAAAAGGCGTGACGCTGATGGAGATGCTGATTCCATAATGCTTCTGATGGATAGCTTGCTTAATTTTTCAAGACAATTCTTATCAGACAGAATTGGAGGACTGATGGATGCGCCATTATTGGTACAGCCAATTGTCATACCACAAGAAGTACAAAGACAAGCCCATAACTTTGAGGTGACAAACACTTTGCCACTTTCATTTTTTGAAGCAACACTTGCAAAAGAAAAGGCAAGTGAGATAAAAGATGTTGAAACCCTAAAATCAAGGCTTGAGACAGAAAGGCAATTTTATGGATATGGTTTTACACATAACACATCCACTCTAACAGCATCAAGATCTCGAAGTGCCTATTCCACACTAGGATCTCTTTTAGAAAAACTTGACATGCAAATCAGAACTGCTGATATCATCAATGTGGTAGACCCAAACGAAGTTGTTTCCATGGTTATGACAACCCACCTCTTACCGGATATCATGGGAAATCTTAGGGCATACTCTGCCCAATCTTTTAGGTGCACAGCTTGTGGCGCAAGCTACAGAAGAGTTCCACTTGCTGGAAATTGTCTAGAATGCAGCAACAAACTAATCCAGACCATGACACGACCTTCCGTTCAAAAATATCTCAAGCTAGCAAAAAGACTGCTTGACAAATACCGAATTGATCCATACTTGAGAGGAAGAGTGATGTCTCTTTTAGATGAATTAGAATTGGTTTTTGGAAAAGAGGAAGGTAACCAAGCACTTCTTACGGACTATGCTTAACTAAGCTTAACATATTCGTAGGCACCAAGCTTGTTCTCAAAGCAATAGTGCACTTTTTGAAAGTCCTTTCTGAACTTCTTTACGTTTAATGCCACTTTTTTCTTGTCCTTTTTATCAACAACAACTTTTTTGATAAATTCTGCGACCTCTTTCATCTCTGGTTCCTTCATACCAAGCCGCGTAATCTCAGCAACACCCAGTCTTATTCCACCTGGATGAAAGTAGTTTCTTCCTGCCTTGATGTCTCCTGGTATGAGTTGCCTGTTTACAATTATGTTTGCTTTTTCTAGATCAGCCTCAATTTTTCCACCATCACTAAATGAAAGAACATTTACTACGATTTGATGTGATTTTGTAAATCCTCGTTTTTCTCCAAGAACTCCAAATCCATAGGAGTGTAATGCTTCTGCTAGCGCCTTTGCATTCTTTACAACTTGGATTGCATACTTTTTACCAAACTCTATCATTTCTGCAAAAGCAATTGCTTTTCCAGCCATGTGGTGCAAGTGGTGGTTGCTGGTCATTCCGGGAAACGTTGCCTTTTTGATCTCTTCGCCATATTTTTCATAAGAGACAATCATGCCTCCCTGTGGTCCAAAGAGAGTCTTGTGAGTACTCATTGTCATTGCATCAGCTCCTTCTCGCAATGGATCTTGGAACTGTCCTCCGGCTATCAATCCTGCAACATGAGCCCCATCATAATTGACAAACATCTTGTATCCTTTTAGAAAATCAGCAAGTTCCTTAACAGGATGGGGAAACAAAAAGACCGAACCTCCAAACATTGCTATCTTTGGAGTTCTGCCAGCTTTGTCAAGCTCTACTACCTTTTGTTTTGTTTTATCTACATCAATTGACATCTCTTCTGCATCAAATGGATAAAATTCAATATCCAATCCATGAACTAGACCTGCAGTTCCAGAATGTTCTTTTTTACCATGAGAGATGTGTCCTCCAGAAGGAATTGATGGTGCAAGCATTACATCACCTGGATTTGAAAAAGCTGAATAAATGGAAAGATTTGCCACAACACCAGAGATTGGTCTTACATCAACAAACTCTGCCTTGAATAGTTTTTTACCTAATTCTATGCACTTGAATTCTACTTTATCGATATATGTGCAACCTGCATAAACCCGTTCGCCGGGCCATCCCTCAGCATATCTATTTGCAAAGTCAGAAATCGTTGCCTCTCTAACAGCAGGACTAGGGACATTCTCACTTGCAATAAGCGGTATTGAATTTGCAAACCAGTCATTGTGAATTTTGAGCAAAGAAAGTATCTCCTTGTAAGATTCTCTAGGTGATAATTTTGTCAATGAACTGTTCGGCCAACTTTCCTAATTTAAAAACATCGATTAAAATTTTGAAAAACAGTTTAATTTTTGAAATTTCACAGTTTTTGGGGTCTTTTGGTATAAAGATATAAAAAGGGAAAATTGGGCTTCAATGAACTATGTCATTACAAAATTCACAAGGCGGAATTCCAGTTGTTATACTAAAAGACGGCGCTCAGCAAACCAAAGGCAGAGATGCCCAAAAAAATAACATTACTGCTGCAAAACTAATTGCAGAGATTGTTCACACAAGCTTGGGTCCAAGAGGAATGGACAAGATGCTTGTTGACTCTTTAGGCGATGTTACAATTACAAACGATGGAGCAACAATTCTAAAAGAAATTGATGTTCAGCATCCAGCTGCAAAAATGCTAGTAGAAATCTCAAAGGCAACCGACAACGAGGTCGGTGATGGCACTACATCTGCTGTAGTTCTTGCTGGCGCATTATTGGAAAACGCTGAATCTCTCATACTACAAGAGGTTCATCCAACAATTATTGTAGATGGATATAGAAAAGCTGCACAAAAGACAAAAGAGCTTTTGGCAAAAATTGCAGATAAGGTATCTCCAACAGACAAAGAAATTCTTGACAAAATTGCAAGAACTGCAATGCAAACAAAACTTGTCAGAAAAGACTCTGGTAATCTTGCAGATATTATAGTAAAAGCCATACTCGCAGTAGCAGAAAAAACAGAAGATGGCTATACCGTTGATATTGATGACATCAAAGTAGAAAAAAAGGCAGGCGGTTCCATAAAAGATACTTATCTCACAAAGGGAATTGTACTTGACAAAGAAGTTGTTCATAGTGGCATGCCAAAAAAGATTGCCAATGCAAAGATTGCTCTAGTCAACAGCGCACTTGAGATTGATAAAACTGAGTTTGATGCAAAAATAAACATATCAAATCCACAACAAATGAAATCATTTCTGGATGAAGAAAACAAAATGATCAAAAACATGGTGGATAAGGTAATTGCATCTGGTGCAAACGTACTACTATGCCAAAAAGGCATTGATGATATAGCACAACACTATCTTGCAAAGGCAGGAATACTTACGGTAAGAAGAGTA
>JBOGQR010000033.1:0-12899 GCA_050749225.1 Nitrosopumilaceae archaeon
GGATTCACGGAGGCCTTGTGTGTAAGGATGCTTTGGATTCTTGTAAATTTCAGATGAATTGCCAAACTCAACCATTCTGCCCCCATACATGACTCCAGTTTTTTCAGCAATTTCAGATATTATTGCCAAATCATGTGTAATTAACATAATGCTCATTCCATTTTTTTTTAGTTTTTTGAGCAGATTGATGATCTGTGCTTGTACAAGTACATCCAAGGCAGTTGTTGGTTCATCAGCAATTACAAATTTTGGATTTAAAAGAAGAGCCATTGCAATAATGATCCTTTGTTTCATGCCTCCGCTAAGCTCATGAGGAAATTTTTTTAATACTGAATTATTGAGACCGACAGAGATTAAAGTTTCAGAAGCCTTAGCACTAAAGTCTCCTGCATAATTATGCTGTTTCAAAATTTCATGTAATTGCTGTTCTATTGTAAACACAGGATCTAGTGAATTCATGGCTCCCTGAAAGATCATGGCAATTTCTTTCCATCTATATTTTTTTGTAAATTCAGATTCAGGTATTTTAATGATGGATTTACCTTCTAATAATATGTCACCTGAAACTACCTTACCACCTTGAAGTGATCTCATTATGGAAAGTCCAAGGGTACTCTTCCCACACGCGCTTTCGCCAGCAATTCCAATAGATTCTCCTTTTTCTAAAAAAAAACTTACATCATCTACCGCTTGAACAATGCCATTTTGTGTCTTGTACTGTGTTTTAAGATTAGTTACAGAAATGTAATGCATAGATCATCTTAGATCGTTGATCTAAATGTGGGTTTTGGAAGAAGGGGTTATATTCTGGTTTTAGTAAGTTAAAAAACCGATTTACTTGAGAACGCCAATTTGTACTTTTGATGCCATGAATGGTATTCTTTGTTCACAATGTGAATCAAAACTTGATTCAGGAAAATTAACTAAAACAGATGTGGAAGCAGCAATAAAACTAACTCATCTTTCACAAAAAATACCGCAAATTGAGAAATTCACTCTTAACTCGTGTCAGGAATCAACTGGCAACTATATTTTGTATTTAAGTAGTTCAGATATTATGACCGTAAGACAAAGCAGGGAACTTTATAGACTACTGCAAGGCGAGTTTCCAGGAAAGATATGGCTTGTGGAAGAGAATGCGCTAGATAAGAAATTCATTGAAGATCTATTCTTCCCAGTTAAGATACTCTCTATTAATCGTGTTTGGGCTCCCGGTAACATTCAAAAAACTAAAGTGATTGTATCTGGAAAAAGAACACCTAGATTTCCAATTGATACAGATAAGGTGATCTCCATAACCAAAGACATGCGTGGAATCGAGCTTGTGGTCGAGTTCGAGAGAAAATAAGGTAATGCCATGGATTTCAAAAGAACTCATTACATTGGTCACCTTGATTCTTCGATGATAGGAACAAAGGTAATGGTTGGAGGCTGGATAGAAGACATAAGAGAACTTGGCAAGCTTACGTTCTTGACCCTACGAGATGTTACAGGCGTTGCGCAAATTGTTCTTGTTGGAAATGAAGCACTAGAACAAGCCAAGGGATTGAACAGGCAAAGCATAATTAGAATAACTGGGGCAGTCCAACAATCAAAAGCTAGAGATTTTCCATTTGAAATAAAATCTGAGAAAATTGACATATTAACATTAGCTGTACATCCATTACCAATAGATCCTATTGGAAGACTAGAGAGCAATATTGACAACAGACTAAATGCACGAGCGCTTGATCTCCGTAATCAAAAAACTGCATCCATTTTTAAATTAAGACACCATGCACTCATTTCAATTAGAAAAACACTCACAGAAAATCATTTCATTGAAGTAAACACTCCAAAAATAATTGGTAGTGCAAGTGAAGGCGGAGCAAATCTTTTTTCGCTAAAATATTTTGAAAAGCAAGCATATCTTGCTCAGAGTCCTCAACTTTACAAAGAACAACTTACGATAGGCCTAGAACGTGTTTTTGAAATCGCGTCATATTATAGAGCTGAAAAATCACATACAGTAAGACACCTTACAGAATTTACCAGTGTGGATATAGAAGCTGCATTTATGGATTATTCAGATGTAATGGATATTTTAGAGCTAGTTGTAGCAAATGTGTTTGATTATACAGAAAAAAATTGCATCGCGGAACAAAAGACACTTGACATCGAAATCAAAAAACCTTCTACTCCATTTGAACGCCTTACATACAAAAAAGCAATTGAAGAATTATCACGTGATGGAATAAAACTTGAAATTGGTGATGATTTACAGGATTCGCACCTGCGTACATTGGGAGAAAGGCATACCGGGTTTTACTTTTTAATTGATTGGCCAATGAAACTAAAGCCCTTTTACATACATGAAAAAGACGATGATCCAACTTTATCTCGCTCATTTGACCTCCAGTATGGATATCTTGAACTTTCTTCAGGAGGTACGAGATTACATGATCCCAAGAAACTACGGTCAAGACTTGAGGAACAAGGGTTAAACCCAGCACAATTTACAGACCATCTTAGAGCATTTGACTGGGGCATGCCGCCTCATTCTGGTTGGGGTCTAGGTCTTGATAGATTGATGTCTGTTCTTACAAAAATAGATAATGTCAGAGAAGTTGTCTTGTATCCGCGTGACCCTGAAAGACTTTCTCCATAAAAAGATAAATCTTATTCTGCCGAAAATATCCGTGCAACAGTGTGATTTCTGCGGTTCTGAATTTGGAGACCGCAGGTGTTACTTTTGCGAAAAACGTTGTTGCACATCATGCATGACAGATGACAGGACAAGATGCAAACGTTGTTTCATAACAAAAAGAAAGCTTGGTTGGAGAATTTTAAAAAGAAACAAGATCCTTCTTGGATTTATTGCATTTGTATGGGCATATACCGTATTTCCTATACCGTTGATTCCTGGAATTGATCCAACATTTTATTGGATATCGCTTGGTGCTGCAGTTCTGATCATGATTCCGGTATGTCTTGCAATGTTTTTTTGGTCACTAGAACCGCCAAAATCAGACCTTAAATGATTTTTGAAATTACGTTTTGAGTAAATTCACTAGTAGTAACGTTACCACCAATATCTTTTGTCTTTATTCCTTTTTGTACCACACCGTATACCGCTGATTCTATTTTTTTTGCTACCGCAAAACATTTTTGATCATTGTTTTTCATTC
Source organism: Nitrosopumilaceae archaeon (assembly GCA_050749225.1). Classification (GTDB taxonomy): domain Archaea; phylum Thermoproteota; class Nitrososphaeria; order Nitrososphaerales; family Nitrosopumilaceae; genus TA-20. The sequence goes on from JBOGQR010000033.1 coordinate 3,168, forward strand.
CAAGCCATTCAAACATCATTTTTGCAGAAAGAATAAACGAGGAAGGATTTGCTGCCTGTTTTCCAGCAATATCAAATGCTGCTCCGTGAACTGGTTCAAATAATGCAAAATTATCTCCTATGTTTGCGGCAGGAGCCATACCTAGACCTCCAACTACCTGAGCTGCCTCATCAGATAAAATATCGCCAAACAAGTTGGTCGTTACAATTACATCAAAGGCCTCTGGTTGCCTAATGAGATTCATGGCACATGCATCTACATACATCTGCTCAAAATGTATGTCCTGAAAGTCTTTTGAAATATCGTTACAAGATCTTGCAAAAAGACCATCTGTTTTTCTCATAACATTAGATTTGTGAACGCATGTGACCTTTTTTTTCTGGTTTCTCTGTGTTGCCGTTAAAAATGCATATTTTGCTATGCGTTTTGACGCGTATTCTGAAATTGTACGTAATGCTATTGCAGTATTTCCAAGTTCAAACTCCATGCCAGTGTAAAGATCCTCTGTATTTTCCCTAACTATGACCAAATCTATATTGTCTTTTAGCGCTGGCATGTTAGGATATGACTTTGCAGGTCTGATGTTTGCATAGAGGTTTAGCATTCTTCTTAAAACTATGATTACATCCGCCGCACTTTCACCTACGGGAGCTTTCAAACATGCATTTGATTTTTTCACAGACTCTAAAGTTGATTCAGGCAATGCCTTTCCTGTTTTTTTTAGTGAATTGTCACCAGCTTCTAGTTTTTCTATTTTTATTTTTAAATCAAGTTTGTCATTTACTGTTTCTAAAACTTTGATCACAGACTCTGAAATCTCTGGTCCTATGCCGTCTCCTGTTATAAGTGCAATTTGATACATCAGGTATGACTGTCATTGCTTGTTAAATAAAATTACGCTTTCTTTTCATTTAGACTAGATAATTCTGCGTTGATGATAAAACAAGAAAACTATTGCGAATAACTCCAATATCCTCTTCTTTTTTTACGTTCTATCTCAATTAGTAATTTTGTCAATAGCAAACCAGCTATAAATCCACCCACGTGTGCCATGAACGCTATTGATAGTGACGCAAATGAACCAACAAATGCAAACAGGATCTGTATGGCCAACCAGTAATACCCTCTAATGTCACCAAGTGCTGCAGTAATTCCCATTATGCCTGAAATTGCTCCTGACGCTCCAATCAAAACACTTGAACCATTTCCTAGGATAAAAGACGCAATGATACCATGCAGTAACGCTCCTGCAACACCAGCTGCTAAATAAATCAAAAGATATCTTGGTATGCCAATTGATCTTTCTGCAAAGCCTCCAAGGTAGGCAAGTGACAAAAGGTTGAACGCGATGTGAGCTATATTTGCATGAATAAACATTGAGGAAAATAACCTAGTTAGGTTGTCTGATAACGGATGATTATAGTGAAATAAATAATCTGGAACAAATCCATAGCGGGAAATTATTTGATCTTGTGAATTTGATAAAATACCGTATGCAAAAATCACACCATTTACAATCATCAATAACAATGTGATGGGAGGCGGTCTAGATAGTCCAAGAAACATATTTCATCAATTATTTGGTAGATAATAAATTGTATAAAATTTAAAATTTCTCGGCAAGGAATATTTTTTCAACTTGACTGCGTCTACTTTCCCAAATTTTTCTGTTTTAGAATTTTTTTTAGCATTATTCTATTTATGCCGTCAATCATAGCCTGCACGCTAGTGATCACGATGTCTTCTCCTACTGATTTTGCTGATGCAAGATTACCATATGCATCTTCTACCTTTATTGTAACTTCACAAAGTGCATCAGAACCGCCAGCTATGGAATCTAACTTGTAGTCTTTGATTCGTACTTTGGCTATCTCACCAGTTATTTTTTGAATTGCGTTTATTGATGCATCTACTGGCCCAACACCATAATCAGTTCCGATAAAGTCCTTCCCTTCTATATTTAATTTGACAAATGCATATGGCATGTTGCCCATGCCAGTTGAGACAGAAAATCCGGTGAGATGTACCAATCTCTTTAGACCTTGCGTTTGCATGACTTCACCTGTTATTGAAAGCAATTCAACATCTGTGACATGTTTTCCCTGATCTCCGAGTTTTTTTACTCTCTCTAAAATTTCATGAGCCTGTTCCCTTGTGGGCTGAATTCCGTATTCTTCAAGCATTGCAGAAACTCCGTGAGCTCCTGCATGTTTCCCTACTTGGAACCATCTTGTTCTGCCTACAAGTTCAGGACTAATTGGCTCATAGGTCAACGGGTTACTCAAAACACCATGTGTGTGAATGCCAGATTCATGTCCAAATGCATTTTCACCAACTATAGCTTTGTTTGGTTGTACGTGAATTCCCACTATGCTGGAAACATATCTTGAAGTCTCATAGAGAAGTTTTGTATTGATGTTTGTCTCATATTTTTTATCAAACTGTAAGCATTGAAGAGCCATCACGAGTTCTTCAAGGGATGCATTGCCTGCTCTCTCTCCTATTCCGTTTATTGTAACATGGGCACATTGTGCACCTGCCTGTATTGCAGAAATTGCATTTGCAACTGCAAGACCAAAGTCATTGTGGCAATGTACGCTGATTGGTAGATGTGATGCTTCAATTGCATCTTTAGTTATCTCTGCAATATATCCTGGTGTGGAATATCCTACTGTGTCTGGTATGTCTATTCTATCTGCACCTGCATTTGCAACTTCTTTGAAAACTTTTCTAAGAAATTCTCTGTCTGTTCTAGTCGCATCTTCTGCAGAGAATTCTACCTGCAAACCAAGCGATTTTCCATATTCTACAGCTTCTATTGCTTTTGCTAATGCTTGATCTCGTGTTAGCTTTAGTTTGTATTTGAGATGTATGTCTGATGTCGCGATAAATGTGTGGATGTATTTGAGACCTGTTGAAACTGCGGCATCTATGTCTTTTTTATCAGTTCTTGCTAAACCACAAATCTCTGCACGAAAATTTGCATCACATATCAACTTGATACCTTGCATTTCTCCATCGGAAATTACTGGAAATCCAGCTTCTATGGCATCAACGCCAAGTGCGTCAAGCTTTTCTGCAATGCCTAGTTTCTGTTCTGGTGTTAGAGCTACTCCAGGTGTTTGTTCACCGTCTCTTAGCGTTGTATCAAAAATTCTAATCTTCATTGACGCCGCCTCTTGGAAGTGCACATATACCTGTTCTAGCAATTTCTAAAATTCCGTATCCACGTACTAGATCCTCAAACGCATTAATTCTGTCTGGTGTAGCAGTTATCTCTACTATGATTGATGTCCTTCTCACATCATGAACTTGGCATTTGAAAGCATTTGCAAGATTCATTATTTCCATGCTGTCTGATGGCTTGCTTACTTTAATCTTCATGAGTACTAGTTCTCTATATACGCTCATCTTCTCTTCTAAGCGTTTTACCTCAACAGTATCGATCAATTTGTCAAGCTGTTTTATTATTTGATTGAGTTGTTTTTCGTCAGCAGACGTAGTAATTGTCATTCTAGAGAATTCTGGGTTTTCAGTTATACCTACAGAGATGCTATCTATGTTGTAATTTCTTGATCTGAAAAGATTTGTCACCTTAAACAAGACTCCTGGTTTGTTCTCTACTAGTACGGAAATTATGGACCACATGGAAATCCCTAAGATGGTAGGATCATGTCCTTGAGCGGCGTGCCTGGCGCTACAAATGGTAAAACATCCTCTAGTGGGTCTATCGGTATATCAATTACAGTAGCAACATCGCTTTTGAGTGCGGTTTGAACAGCTTTGCCAACCTCATCAATGGACTCTGCCCTTATGCCTTGAGCTCCGTATGCTTCTGCTAGTTTAACATAGTCTGGACAGTTTTTAAGATCAATTCCAATCATTCTTCTGTCATAGAATGTTCTCTGCCACTGTGCTACCATTCCAAGTGAAAAGTTGTTCATCAACAAAACAATGACAGGTAAATTATCTAAAACTGATACTGCAAGTGAATTTTCCGTCATGTTAAAACTACCTTCTCCAGCAATGTCTAATACTGGAACACTTGGCTTTGCTGCCTTTGCACCAATTGCAGCTGGAAACCCCCATCCCATAGTGCCAAGACCTGTTGAACTAAAGAAAGTACCAGGTTGTATGACATCAAAAAATAACGAAGCCCACATCTGATGTTGACCTACTTCTGTAGTTACAATTGATTGATGAGGTAACACTTCTCTTAACTTGCGTAAAATTTTAGCGGCGCCAAGCGGATGTGGATGAAGTTTTAAATTTTCTCTGTAATAATCCCTAGTCTCATTTACTTTCTTTAACCAAGGATTATCGTCACCGCGTTTGATTGCTTTTTGAACTAACATCTTTACCATTATTCTTAACGATGCCTTGATGTCACCAACTACTGCAACGGTTGTTGTTTGATTTTTGCCAATTTCTGCTGGGTCTACATCCATGTGTATGATTTTTAATCTCTTCTCAAATTCCTCAAATGTTCCAACTGATCTATCTGAAAACCTAGAACCTGCGGCAAGAACACAGTCTGCCTCGACCATCATTTTGTTTGCTTCTGCGTGTCCGTGCATTCCTATTGGACCAAGAGATAATGGGTGATTTTCTGGAAATGATCCTTTTCCTTTAAAAGTAGTTACTACAGGAATCATGAGGAGTTCTGCTATTGATTGTAATTCTGCAAAGGCACCGGAAATTATTACTCCGCCGCCTGCAAGAATTATCGGTCTTTCTGCTGAAAGAAGCATGTCTATTGCACGTTCTATGTCTCTAATATCCGGGTCTACCCAAGGATGATATCCTCTGATTTTAACTTCATTTGGAAAATGCATTTCAGCTTCATTTTGCTGTACGTCTTTTGGAATATCTATTAAAACTGGACCTGGTCTTCCTGTGGACGAAATGTAAAATGCCTTTTTTACTACTGTTGGAATTTCTGCTGCATCCATTGGTTGGAAAGCGTATTTGACAATTGGATTTGTAATTCCAATTATATCACTTTCTTGAAATGCATCTTTGCCTATCATCTTTGATGGAACTTGTCCAGTAATTGCAATCATTGGAGCAGAATCAGCTTGTGCTGTTGCAATCCCAGTTACAATATTTGTTGCGCCTGGGCCCGATGTTGCGAAACACACTCCAGGCCTCCTGCTTACCCTGCCAAATCCATCTGCCATATGTGACGCAGATTGCTCATGTCTTACCAATATGTGACGAATGTTGCTTTTGTATAGCTCATCGTAGATTGGTAAGTTTGCACCACCGGGTAGCCCAAAGGCTAGCTCCACGCCCTCCTTCTCAAGGGCAACCATTAATGATCTAGCACCTGACATTTTTTCCATAATTTTTTCACCAGAGACTAAGCTGTGTTATTACAGCATAAGGTCGACTAGCAACAGAATACTAGAAATGCTCGCCGATCCTCCTAACTTCATTTCAGTCTATAGAATTGCAACAAGAATAATTTATAAATATTGCTAGAAAAATCGCCTAAATTTGTTAAAAACTACATGAATACATGATAATTATTTCATTATGAATTCATCATAATATGACAAAAAATAATGAATTTGGCATCTTTTCAAAAAACTTAAACGCGAAGCTCCTCAAGCAAGGTTGATTTTGTCTGACAGAGAAGAAATATTAGAAATAATAAAAATTTTTTTTGATGCTGGAAAAACAAAAAATCTCGCACCACTTGCTGCTATACAACTCAATGATGTGAGATTTTCTAGCTATAGTGATGTGCCACCATTTGACCTCAAAGATTATGCAACCACTATTGCATTACAAGAATTAAGGTTTGTTAGCATATCTGATTATGAATATGAAATAATAAATCCTAGAATAGATCTCTTTGAAAACAGTGCGGTCGTTACATTTCAATTAAGGCAGACAGGAATGATAGTTGATAATTATAGTTTCCGAGGACAGCATATTTCTATGTTAAGTAGAGCAACGTTTGTTTTGATAAAATCAAACAAATGGAAAATATTACACGTGCATCTTTCTAAAATATCTGACTAGTTTGGTTTCGTCTTTTTTGATTTTATAGATTTTGTTTTAGTTTTTGGTTGGCTAGTTTCAGATACAGGTTTTGGGTTCTTTTCAATCTCTTTGTTTTTGGTAAATATTTCATGGGCTTCTTTGACAGTTAGGCGTTGATGCACCAGTGCGCGAACTGCCTTTATCATTGGAACTGGATAGTCTGACTGCCAGATGTTTCTTCCCATGTCTACCCCTACTGCACCTGCATGAAGTGCATCATAAGTTAATTGTAATGCGTCAAGCTCAGAATCTAGCTTTGGTCCGCCTGCTATTATCACGGGTACAGGACAACTATTTACTACTTTTTCAAAATTTTCACAATAATATGTTTTAACAACATGTGCACCAAATTCTGCTGCAATTCTACATGATAATGCAAGATATCTAGCATCTCGCTTTTCAAGCTCCTTTCCAACTGCAGTAACTGCTAGAACAGGTATGCCATACTCTTCGCCCTCATCTACAAGTTTTCCTAGATTGACAAGTGATTCATGTTCGTATGGTGCACCTACAAATATCGAGAGTGCAAGCGCTGTTGCGTTAAGCCTTATTGCCTCTTTTACTGAGGTAGTTATCTTTTCATTTGAGAGATCTTTTCCTATTATGCTAGAACCACCTGAAACTCTAAGGACCACAGGAATAGGATATCTTTCATCAACCGAAGTTCTCAAAACGCCTCGTGTTAACATGAGAGAGTCTGCATAAGGTAATAATGGCTGGATGGTTTTGCGTGGTACTTCAAGACGCTCTGTTGGGCCTAAGAAATAACCATGATCTACTGCTAGCATAACTCCACGACCACTATGTGGTCTGATTATGCGTGCGAGCCTGTTTTTTAATCCCCAATCCATGTCTAGTGTTCCAAAAAAACCTTAGTTAAGCGTTTCTGAATTTGTTATAATTATTTTCATAGCGTCATTTCCTTGATGTGCGTATTCTAACGCCTTCTTTGATTCCGCAAGATCAAATCTGTGTGTTATCAGCTTTTTTACTTCCACCTTGTTTTCTTCAATTAGCTTGAATGCTGTCATGGTATCAGTCTCTGACGCTGCATAGCTTGGAACAATTGTTATCTCTTTTGCATATATCTTGCTTACATCGAGTTGCAGCTTGGCATCTTTTGATGGTACTCCAAACAAAACAATCGTTCCGCCCTTTCTTATAAATTCAATAGCTTGAGTGATGGCACTGAGGCTACCTGTAGCAACAATCACGATGTCTACTCCTCGATTTTGAGTCTTTGCAAGAATTTTTTCATAAGCAGTTGAGTCTGTTGATTTTATAGAATTTGTTATCTGAAATTTTTTTGCAAAACTCAATCTAAAATCATTCACATCAAAGCAAAAAATTTCATTTAATCCATAGACTTTGCTTAACATTACGTGCATCATGCCAGTAGGACCAGTGCCGAAAATCGCAACTGAATCGCCTTTTTTTACTTTGATCTTATTCCATGCCCTGATACAACATGCCAGTGGTTCAATCATTGCAGCTTCATCAAAACTCATGACATCTGGTATTTTTATGACTCCGCCATGAGAAACATTCCATTCAGGCACAACAAATTCTTCAGCAAGACCACACGGTGAAAGATTTGTTTCAGAATATTTCTGACACATGGTTTCATTCCCATGTAAACAAAAATGACACGAATAACATGGTACATGGTGGTGAACGAATACTCTATCACCTTTCTTGAGATCTTTGACATTCTCTCCTACCTGTACAATGGTTCCTGATGGTTCATGCCCCAGTCTCATTGAGGGCTGAGTGTATTGCCCATAGATTTTCTCTAAATCTGAACCACATACGCCACACGCGTGCATCCTGACTGATATTTCACCGCTTTTTACGATTGGCTTTTCTAGAGTTCTGATCTCAACATCGGCGGGACCTTTTACATATGCTGCTTTCATACTATGTTTCTAAAACACCATGTCTTAATTTTTGTTTGTACTAGCGACCAGATGCAATTAGCACAAAAACAGTTGTTCTAAAAGCAGTAAATCTATACAAAAAACTTTCAAAAAGTCTTTTCATATTTAGATCGTTCTGTTAAAGAACACTGCATTCTACAAATCATTCCAAAATAGTCTTAAACCAGATATGAAAATGATATTCATGTACGAGGGAGATGTGGCTACAGATTTTGAGCTACAGGCTAATGACGGCAGTATAATAAATCTCAGCTATTTTAAAGGCAAAAAAAACGTGGTTTTGTGTTTTTATCCTAAAAACCATCTGTTTGCATGTCCTTCAAAAAAAGTCTTCAAAATGGCCCAAACCATAGTTATAGCATATCCTGAAATTGTTGCTTTGGATGCTGTATTGTTTGCCATATCTGTGGATACAGTTGAAGATCAAAAGAAATTCGTTGAAGAATACAAAATTCCTTACTTGCATTTGAGTGATCCAAAAAAAGAATCTTGTAAATCTTATGCTGGTCTTAATCTAGCTGGTTTAGCCAAACGTTCTACCTTTGTAGTAGATAAAGAAGGAAAAATTGCAAAAATTTTCAGAGATATTGAGGTTGAATCTCATGGTAACGAGATCATTGCATCACTAAAGTCCCTAAAATAATTTTTGATGTTTCATCCATAAATATTTAAAGATCAGTAAATAGAAATGGATCGTGCTAGACCTAGTCGCAAAAAAATTATTCCTTACCAGAGGTAAGGGCGTACACGAAGATAAATTGACAAGTTTTGAATATGCGCTGCGAGATGCTGGTATTTCTGGCACAAACTTGGTTTTAATATCCAGTATTTTCCCTCCAGGCGCAAAATTGATTCCTCGCTCAGAGGGATTAAAATTGATCCGCCCAGGCAGCGTTCAGTTTGTAATTTATTCCAGACAGCAAAGCAACGAACCGCATAGATTGATGGCAGCTTCTGTTGGAATTGCTGAACCTGCTGATAAAACCAAATACGGTTATCTATCAGAATATGAATCGTTTGGAGAAACAGAAAAGGAGGCTGGAGATTACGCTGAAGATATTGCTGCACAAATGTTGGCATCCTCACTTGGGGTGAAATTTGATCTTGAAAAAAGCTGGGACGAAAAAAGAAAACAATGGAAAATTTCAGGAGAAATTTACAAAACAAGAAATATTACACAAAGTGCTATTGGAGATCCAAAGGGGCGCTGGACCACAGTTTTTGCAGCGGCTGTCTTAATTCTGTAATTATCTTTTTCTAAGAAATATGTAAATTGCAACACCTGCAGCTGCAACAATGCCAATTAAGAGATATGGTGAATAGTCTGTGTTGGTAGGTTTGACAGGAGTTATTGGTATGGGGGTAGTTGAATTAACTGGATTTACAATTCCCGTGGTTCCATTTGCTATGGTCAATGTTAGATCGTTTTTACTAGCTGAGAAAGTTGTTCCAAAAAGATAGACGGCTGTTATTTGGTTGCCAGAACTTGGATCAAATAACCATCCTGCTTTTGTAAGATCTGATGGAACTGTCTGTCCATTTTTTTCTTGAATTGGAACAAGGTTTCCTCCATGACCGATGATTGCTTGCGACTGATTTGATAGTACAGTTACTTGGAGGATTGAATTTAGAGGGAAGAAGCCCGCATTAAAGTAACTTGATCTATCAAGCTTGTCTACTCCAAAGAGATCTAATGGATTAATTGTAGTTGTGGTACTTTTAATTGGAAAACGCTCTGATACCT
>JBOGQR010000034.1:0-12660 GCA_050749225.1 Nitrosopumilaceae archaeon
CTTGTGGGATGTAGACTTCAGCTTTAGAAATTATTGTTCGCAGAAAACCTGTTGGTGTTCCTTCTTCAATCATGCGGTTGCAAGCACCTCGCCACCAGCTTGTTTTATTTTTTCTTCAGCAGAAGCAGAGAATCTCTCTACTTTGATAATGTAAGCATTCTTGGTTTGTCCTCCTCCTAATAGTTTATCATAGCCAAGTTCTGCAAGATCGATTACTTTTTTTCCTCCTTCTTGCTTTCCAAATTTTGCAAAGAAATCGTCCAGATCTCTTACACTAATCCATTTTTTTACAAGGTATGGATGTGGCGGGTGAGTAGAATCATGACCAAAATGATCTGGGTCATTTAGAAGCATTTTGATGAAGTGGTGCTTGTGCATACCAGATCTACCTAGACCTCCTTTGTGACCACTTGCCCTATGTTGGCCAATCTGTCCCCATCCGTGGAATCTGCTTCCCCTAAACTTTCGTGTCTTTCTTAATCTGGTTGGCATTTTACATCATAATCCTCACTTGTGCAAGAAGTTCTTTGTGATTACCCAGTATTCCTCCTTCACCATACATTTTTTTCGTTTTTCGTTTAAAGCCTCCTCTTGGAGGAGACAAGGCAAACCATGGTTTCACCGTTTTTAATTTTGATAATATAGCAGTACCTTCTGCTAATGACTGGGCTAGATCATCAGTACTTTTGAATCCTAATTTTGTAATATCCTCAGTAGTAAGTTTCTTGTATCCTCCTTTTCGTGCCTTTTTTTCCAAGAGCTCTTTTGTTGTAGGAATATCAATTTCCTGCCAAGACACATAGTGCTTTATTTTATCCAACATGCCTTTGGTATTATCTTTGGCTGGAATTATTGTCGCTCTAAATCTTTTGTCTAAATGCAGAAGATCAAGTGTAGTTCTTGCCCAGTAAGGAGTATTTACTGTTCCCTTCATTCGAACTACCAAGAAAGCTTTTGCCATAAACCATCAACCTTGACTAAATGTCTGCCTTAGACAATTAAGAACTGCCTTTGATGTTGAAGTCATAGTATTAGTAGAACCTTTGCTTTTTGTCCAGACATCTTTTAGTCCTGCAAGTTTTAACAGATTTCTAATGTTTCCACCTGCAACCAATCCAAGTCCCCTTGGTCCTGGAATAATTTCAATTTCAACACTCCCTCCCCTGCCTCTTACTTTAAACGGAACCGAGTGTGGATTATCGCATCTACATTCCCAGCTTCCACAGCCAAGTTTTACTGGACTAACAGCAAGATATGCAGCATTTGTAGCTTTTTCAATTGCAATTCTCATTTGTTTTGATTTACCCTGACCAATTCCAAGCCAACCATTTTCGTCTCCAGCTGCAACTAGAGCTTTGAATCTTGTATATTCACCGTTGGTTGTTTGTTTTTGTACAATTCCAACATCAATTACTTCGGTTTTAATTCCTGGCAAAAGTTTTTTGATAATTCCAGCTTCTTGTATCCTATAACCATTTTCATAAATTTCTTTCATGGATGTAATTTTTCCACTATCTACTAACTTCCCAAGAGTTGTTCGTGGAACCCATTGTTCTTCTGGTTCTCTTCTTTCTCTTGGTCGTTGTTCTTGTCTACTCATTTAGTTTTAACCTCTCCATCAATTGCAGATTTCACTTTGTTGATTTCGTTTTGTACTTTGAGATGTTTTCCTGAAATTCTATCTTCGTTTGGAAATGTTTCAGAATCAGCTGGCACTTCAAGACCTGCATCAATCACACCTTTCAATGCTGCTGCCATCCGTTGTGTGTATTTTCTCGTACCGCTGTATAGAACTGCAGCTTTTATTCCTTTATCAAGAGCTTTTTTTCCTGCAAGATACCCTGTCAGATAAGCTGCCGGAATATTTTTTCTAGAGCCTTTCCAGCCTTTGCCTAAAAGATATCTAGAATGCGCTGATGCCAAAACCTTATCACCTTGCATTTCTGGTTTATGAATTTGAACTAGAGTGTTTTCACTTGAAATTTGAACTGTGATATAGTCTCTCCTACCCATTAGAAGATGTTTCCTTTTTCTATAGTTAGTCTTCTCTTCCCTTAATCTGCGTAATATTTGTGAATATACCATTCTACTAATGCCCTTTTACAAAAAATTTCGGTAAAGCTCTTATAAACGTTAGACTTGGAGCAACGCAACCATCAGTGCCTTTTGGGCGTGTAATCTGTTTTCAGCTTCATCCCAAACAACTGATTGTCGTCCGTCAATTACAGAGCTTGTTACTTCTTGTCCACGTTTTGCTGGAAGACAATGCAAAAAGATTGCATGTGGATCAGCTTTTTTCATGAGATCAGAGTTTACTTGAAACTTTGGAAGAAAATCCTTTGTTCTGTCAGTTGCTTGATGATGTATTGATACAAATGTATCAGTAGCAACTACATCTGCATTTTTTACAGCTGATAACGGATCATTTAGTAGTTTAATGTCAATCAACTCTTTTGATTCTTTGATAACTTTGGAATCTGGCGCATATCGTTTAGGAGTTGCAATACTAATATCAATTCCAGATTTAGCACATCCATAAATCATCGAATTACAAACGTTGTTACCGTCTCCTATCCAAGCAAGCTTTAGACCTTCAAGTTTTTTCTTCTTTTCTTTTATTGTCATAAGGTCCGCCAAAATTTGACAAGGATGGAATGAGTCAGATAGCCCATTTATTACAGGAATGGTTGAATTTTTTGCAAGAATTTCTATTTCTTCATGCGAGTATACACGCGCCATCATGATGTCAACATAACGTGAAAGTGTTTTTGATGTATCTTCAATTGTTTCTCCTCGTGCAAGTTGTAATTCATCTGATGTTAAGCTCAGTGCGTGACCGCCTAATTGGAACATCCCAGTTTCAAAGCTAACGCGTGTACGTGTGGATGGTTTTTGAAAGATCATTGCAAGTGTTTTATTTTTCAAAAATGGTTTACAAATTCCTACTTTAAGATCCTTTTTTAGTTTTATAGCATCATTTATGATTCCTGATAATTCATTTTTGCTAAGTTCATTTAATGTTAAGAGGTCTTTAGTTTTTAATTTCATTTCTTTCCCCATCCAAATAAGGAATGCTTCTTTTTAGGTTTAACATCTTCTTGCTCCATTGTTTCTTCTTCTATTATTTTTTCTTTTATAGATTCATCTGGTTCTGGTCTTCCCTGTGAGATCCATTTTTTAATTTTAGTGGCTAAATCCTTTGCATCTTTATCATTTTCAGGAGGTGACACATCATATAGATCAGAATATTTTTCGATGTCTTTTGTAGCAATTCCAGCAAAAGGATCTCCTTCATCTTCGACTTGAATTTTCTCTTGTTTTATTTCAGGTTTGGATTTTGTTTCAGGTTTTGGCACTGGTTTTGGAATTTCATTTGGTTTAACATGCAGTTCAATTTTTTCTTCTATTTTTTCTGCTTGAACAGATTTAACTTGCTCCAATTTTAGTTCATGCTTTAATTCTGGTTTTGGTATAAGTTCTTGTTTTACTTCTATTATTTCTGGTTTTTCAGTATTTTCTTGCCGTACAGGTATCTGAGTTTGCGATATTTTGATTTCAGGTTGTGGGATTGAAATTTCTTCTACACCAAACAATGATTCTAGAAATGAATCCTTGTCAAAGGGTTTCAAGTCTTTGTATTCTTGACCTACTCCAAGATACAAAATTGGAGTTGATGTGATCTTTACTATAGATATTGCTGCACCCCCCCGTGCATCAGCATCGCTTTTTGTAAGTATAGAGCCTTCAAACTTGGTGTATTGGTGAAATTCTCGTGCTTGGTTTACTGTGTCATTGCCAGCAAGGGAATCACCAACAAATATTTTCAAATCTGGATTTACCACTTTGTTGATTTTTGATATCTGATCCATGAGATTCTTGCTTGTCTGCATCCTTCCAGCAGTATCAATTAGGATACAGTCAATCTTGTGTGATTTGGCATAAAGTACTGCATCACGGGAAACTGCAGCTGGATCAGATCCATAGTTTTGAGCTATGATTTTTAGATTTAGTCGCTTTGCATGTTCAGTTATCTGTTCTATTGCGCCTGCACGATATGTATCAGCGGCAGCTATTACAACAGAAAATTTGTTTTCTCGTAAAAGATATGCAACCTTTGCTACTGTTGTGGTTTTTCCTGTTCCATTAATTCCCATAAATGATATGATGTATGGTTCGCCTGTGATCTTTTTCTTTTCAATGTTTGAGAGGATGTCAATTTTTCCTGCAGAGTCAAACATGTTTGAGATGTGTTCTCGCAAGTTTTGTTTTACAATATTTCCTATCTGCTCTTTTTCTACAGTAGTACCTATTAGTTTCTGTTTTAAATCACTTTTTAATGAATCAATCACTTCTATTGCAACATCAGATTCTAATAGTGCAACTTCAAGCTCAAAAAGAACCTCATCAATATCTTTTTCCTTGAGTTCTTTCTGTCCAAAGCTCTTTGCCGCAGAAGAAAAAGCGTTCCTAAGTTTTTCAAACATGATACTTGCCTTTACTGTTTACTTTGACTTGCTTGTAATATACGATTCATTTGTTGCTGCCCCTGCTCAAGTCTTGCTGCAACCTCATGTTTTTGGGCAGATAATTGCTGTAGTGCAATTTCCAACTCCTTTATCCTTTCTTCAACATAATTAATTGCCGAGTTTTTATCATGTTCAAGTGAAGCTCCTGCTCCGATGCTTACAATCAATTTTTCATTTGGTTGTATTGTTGCCCTTACATATGCCCCCATTCCCACTGGTACAAGCGTTTCAAGTTGTTTATCCCCTAGTACTTTTATAGATTCTATTGCACCTACTGCTTCGTGTAAAAGTTTCATAACAGCGTCTTCTTTTTGTAAAAGATCTGACATGTAAGCTTCAAGTGCCTGCATCTGTTGCATCAATGCTTGGGCTTGTTCTTCGCTCATTTGCAAAAATTTCTCTTTCCCGGCTATAAATGCATTCTCTGGTTAAAACAAAAAAAGAGAAGAGATTATACTTTTGAAAGTCTATTTTCTACTTCGCTCCAGTTTACTACGTTCCACCATGCAGTGATGTAGTCTGGACGTTTGTTCTGATATTTCAGATAGTAGGCATGCTCCCACACATCTAGTCCTAACAAAGGAATCAATCCTTTTGTTCTAGGGCTAGTTTGATTCGGCATTGTTGTAAATTCAACTTTCTTGTTTTGCGGATTGTAAGCTAACCAGCCCCATCCACTGCCTTGAATTGCACCAGTGTCTTTGGAAAATTTTTCTTTGAATGCATCAAAGCTTCCAAAAACTGAATTGATGGCATCAGCTACTTTGCCACCAGGAGTTCCTCCACCATTTGGTTTCATATTATTCCAAAATAGTGTGTGGTTATCATATCCACCACCGTGGAAATTAACTGCACCTCTGACATTCTCAGGTACTTTATCTAAGCTTGAGAGCAATTTTGTTAGTTCCATGTTTTGCAACTCCGAGCTAAGACTTTCCAAAGCTGTATTCAGACCGTTTGTATATGCCTGATGATGCTTGGAGTAGTGAATTTCCATAGTCTTTGCATCAATATGAGGTTCTAGTGCTTCGTACGCATAAGGCAATTTTGGAAGTTCATATTTTGCCATGTAAGAAGTGATGGGTACATGCAATTTATGGCTTTGGTTGCAAATGTATTTTATCTAACTAAATTTGATGAAAAATGTGAAACATTACAAATTTGTATTTTTTTCACTTGTAGTAATTTTATGCATTGTCTTTATTTTATCAAATATAAAGGATCAACAAAAAATCGAATTTTATTTCGAAAAAAATACATCACTGATTGGTGTTGGAATTCCAAGAGAGCAAGGTTTTGAAGGACAGGGAATCAAAATTGGCATAATAGATACAGGAATAGATTACAACCATCCAGATCTTTTGGGTTTTGGTCCTAATGGCAAGGTTGTTGGAGGATACAATTTTGTGGATAATGACAACAAACCAATCGATACCACTGGACATGGTACCGAAGTAGCTGGAATAATTGCTGCAGATGGAAATCTTAAGGGGGTGGCTCCAAAGGCAAAGCTATTCTCATATAAGGTATCATCAAACGGGGAATCAGTATCATCAGATCTTATCGTAAAAGCAATTCATCGCGCAATTGAAGATAAGGTCAATGTAATCAATATCAGCTTGGGTGTAAACAAGACAAATGATGAGATTGACCAAGCTGTTAATGAAGCTGTAAAAAATGGGATCATAGTTGTTGTAGCAGCGGGAAATAATGGCCCAAATGATAGCACCATTGGCAGTCCAGGAAAAGATCCAGATGTAATAACAGTTGGTGCAATATACAACAACATAACACAAAGCATTGTCTCAACACTAGAAATTGATAAAACCCAATACCAAGTACTCCCAATGCTTGGTACAAATCCGTTATCAAAACCAATTACCGGAGAAATTGTTTTTGGAGGCTATGGTAGGGTTAGAGATCTTACCAATGTGAATGCCAAAGATTCCATCTTGCTTGAAGAAAGAGGTAGCGACATCAAAGGAGAGAAGGTCTATTTTTCAGAAAAAGAACGTAATGCAGCACAAAGTGGTGCCCAAGCTCTCATAGTTTACAACAACGAACCTGGAATATTTTTTGGGGAACTTTTTCAACCCAATTCCACCTCCAACAGCAATTCAACAATACCAGTCATTTCAATGTCAAAAAGCGACGGGCTTGTATTAAAAAAATCTCTTCAAAATAAAACAATAGCAAAATTAGATGTATTTAGCCATCCAGATTTTATTGCGCCATTTAGTTCTCGCGGTCCAGTTTCACCATTTTATATCAAACCTGATCTTGTAGCACCAGGCGTGTTTGTAAATTCCACCCATTTAGGAGGAACATACAACCTAACAAGTGGGACTAGTGTTGCAGCACCTCATGTTACAGGAGCAGTGGCTCTTTTGTTACAAAAAAATTCAAATCTCAAGCCTGATGAGGTTGCCTCACTTCTTTCTACAACAACAGATCCTGTTACAGACGCTTATGGAAATGATGAGCCTGTTGATGTTGCTGGGAGTGGAAGACTAAATCTTACAAGAGCATTTTCTGCTAATTTAATAATAATTCCACACAGTCTTGTCTTCAATATATCTTTAGAAAAACCATACCAAACAAGAACACTGCATTTGCAAACCATACAAGGAGCATTACCAAATATTCAAACAAAATTTGTCTCTGATCAAAATGATTTAAAGTTAGAATCTAGTCTTGAGAATGATTCTTTAAACATAAAAATTTTGAAAGAAAAAAACACAACTGGTGATTTTGATGGAATACTTGCAATCAATGATAGCACTACAACATATCATGTACCTGTCATGGTTCATGCAACTAAAGGGACAATCAACATAAATAAAAATAATGGAATCTTGACTTTTGGACTGGATTATCCAGACAGTTGGTCTTATGCAAAAATTTCTGTAATTAAAAAAGATGCTGACCAAATTCATAGTACATCACTTGCTCCACAGAAAACTTCATCACTTGCAGTCTATGAACCAGGCGAATATTGGGTTGAAGCTCAAATAACCACATCTAATGGTACTGATAATGCGTATGATGACATCATTGTTGAAAAACCTGCGATGAAAACAGGAATTGAATTTCTAGAGTCCTTTGGGATTCCGATAAAAGAGATAATCATAATTTCTGGAGTAATTATTGCTTCAGTAATTGTTGTTCTAGTAGCAAGACGTAATTAGATCTGTGGACCTGCATCATGAATTTCTTTTGCAGTATTTCCAAATTTCTTAAAGTTCTCAACGAACATCTGTGCAAGTTTTCTTGCAGAATTATCATATCCTTCTTTTTCTGCCCATGTGTTTCTTGGATTTAGTACTTCAGGAGGCACCTCGGGACATGTCTCTGGTACATCCAAATTGAACACCTCATCGTGCCTATATTTTACCATATCAAGCACACCAGTAAGGGCAGCTGTGACCATCATCCTTGTATGTTTAATGTTCATTCTCTTGCCTATACCGTATGGTCCTCCAGACCATCCTGTGTTTATAAGATAGACTTTGGTGTTGTGTTTTGTGATTTTTTCTCCAAGCATCTTTGCATATACTGATGCATGTCTTGACATGAAGGGTGCTCCAAAACATTCGGAGAATGTCGCCTTGGGTTCTGTAATTCCACGTTCAGTTCCTGCAAGCTTGCTTGTATATCCTGACATGAAATGATACATTGCTCCTTCTTTTGTTAATCTTGCAACAGGTGGAAGTACACCAAACGCATCTGCGGTTAAAAATACAATTACTTTTGGATTTCCACCAATGCTTGGAGTTATGGCACCAGGAATGTAGTCAAGCGGATACGCAGCTCTTGTGTTCTCAGTCAAGCTTCCATCATTAAAGTCCGGTGTTAGTGTTTTTTTGTCTACTACAACATTTTCCAAAACTGAACCAAATTTGATGGCATCCCAAATTTGCGGTTCTGCTTCTCTGTTAAGATTGATACATTTTGCATAACATCCTCCTTCAAAATTGAAAATTCCTTTATCAGACCATCCATGTTCATCGTCTCCGACTAGCATTCTGTTTGGATCTGCTGAAAGTGTTGTTTTTCCAGTACCGGATAATCCAAAAAATAATGCAGCGTCGCCTTTTTTTCCAATGTTTGCAGAACAGTGCATTGGAAAGACACCACGCGGCGGAAGTATGTAATTCATGACAGAAAACATTGCCTTCTTTATCTCTCCTGCATAACAAGTTGCTCCAATTAGTACTATTTTTTTTGTGTAATTTAGTATGATAAAGGCATCACTTCTGGTTCCATCAACTTCTGGAATAGCTTTGAAATCATTTAGTGCAAGTAAAGTAAATTCTGGCTTGTGTGATTCAAGCTCTATTTCTGATGGTCTGATGAATAATTGTCTTACAAAGAGATTTTGCCATGCATGAACAGTTATTACTCGTATAGGTAATCTGTTATTAGGATCTGCTCCAACAAAACCATCAAAGACAAAAATTTCTTTTCCTTCAATGTGTTTTTTCATTTTTTCATATAGTTTGTCAAATTTGTCTTCAGGAAACGGGTGGTTTACTTTACCCCAGTCTACGTTAGTATGAGTTTCAGGGTCATCAACAATATATCGGTCATCGGGGGATCTTCCAGTGTATTTTCCCGTACGTACTGAAAGAGAGCCATTGGATGTAAGTATGCCCTCACTTTTTTCAAGTACAATATCAACAAGTAATTTTACGGGTAGGTTTCTGTGTATATTACTTGTAGTAATACCCTGCTCCTTTAGCTGCGTAATAAATTTGCCAGTGATAGTTGCATTAAGATCCTCAATCATTGGGTAAAACGATCCGCCTCTAATTTCCTTATTATCTCTTCTCATTATGTATTTTGCCTCCAGAAACGTATTTATTTTAAAATTCAAGCAGGTTCTTCTACATGCCGATCAATAAAGACCTGTTAGAGCTAAGAAAGAAAATAGCAGATCATAGACCTGATTTTGTCAGGGAAGAGAGCTGGAGATACTTTAGGTTAGCAGAAAACTGGAGAAAACCAAAAGGAATTGACAATCATCAGAGAAAATCTAAGAAGGGTTGGCCTGCGCTGGTCAAAGCTGGTTATGGCGGACCAAACATTTCAAAAGGATTACACCCATCAGGATATACCGATAATTTAGTTCATAATGTAAAGGAATTGGAAAAGCTTGATCCAAAAACCGATGGCGTAAGACTTGGCCACGGTGTAGGAAAAAAGAAGAGATTAGAAATAGTATCTAAAGCAAAAGAGAAAAATTTCAAGATATTTAATGCAAGGGTGTCAACAAGTGGTAGTAAATCTTAAAACCAAACGACGCCTTGTTGCAAGGATGTTGGGAGTAGGCGCAAATAGAATAAAGTTTGATTCACAATATTTGGATGATATTTCAGATGCAATTACACGAGACAACATTAGAAGTCTGATTACTGCAAACATAATTGAGGTCAAACCAATAAAGGGCACATCCAAAGGCAGAGCACATCATAAAAAATCTCAAAGACGCAAACGCGGAACAAAACAAGGTTCAAAGAAAGGAGCCAAAGGATCACGTATTGGTAAAAAGCAAGTTTATGTAAGAAAGATAAAGGCTCTACGACATCGCCTCCATGTTTCAAAGGGCAGAAAAGAGATAACCAATCCAGAGTATTGGAAATTATACAGGCAAGCAGGTGGAAACCAAATCAGAAACGTCGCACATCTTAGAACGTTGATTGAAGAGACGCACAAAAAACGTACTTAGAATCTGTAGATCATTTTCAGATCAACAATTTTTCCATTCTTAATTTTTACACCCTCTTTTGATAGCATGTTGGTCTTGATCTTTTCCCCCCATGCATATCCACCAATTTTTCCATTCGATTTTATGACTCTATGACATGGAACTATGACAGGGTATGGATTTTTATTCATAATTTTACCAATTGCTCTTTGTCCATTTGTAAGACCAACCGCCTTAGCAAGTTCTCCGTATGTAGTAACCATACCTGGAGGAACTTCGAGTAGCTTTTTGTACACTTTATCTTCAAGCTTCAAACTCGTATCATCTCAAGATTTGTTGTTTCTAAAAATGAAACTATTTTTTGTTTATTTTTTCCCAAACTACTCCAATCTACCAGAGCATGTTTTGCTTCATTATTTCTTTCTAAAATATGTGAAAATAATTTCTCATCTATGTGATCCAGAGCATGTTTTGGTACAACAGTGCCCAAAGCATATTGACCTTCAATTAGTTCTTTGGTGAATTTTTCTGGATAATGAGTTCCTCCAAAACATATAGCTACATCATTTTTCTGTGGCGTAATCGACATCACATCTTCTACAATTGCAGCCACTGAATCACATAGTATTTTGTCGTTCCATTGCTTTTCTGTTGTTCCAACTTCGATAAATAATGCAGGCTTGTTTAGTGCCGTAGGACCATGATGTGTCGCCTCTATTGTGATTTCAAATTTTGTAAAATTATTTCTTTTTTCCCACAAGGCTTGCATATAGGATTTCTGTAGATGCGGATGTGGTATTGCAACTTGTCTCGGTTTTCCTCCAAATAGTGCTTCTGAAAAATTTCCTGTGCTGTGACATGTAAGCGCCAGTGTTCCAGTTTCAGAAGCGTGCTTTGATAAAAACACAAATCCATCATAATGATATTTTTCTTCAAGCCAGTCTGCAGATATGGCTGGTGTTGTAATTGTTACAAGATCATAATTTTTTCCCCGATAAATTTCTTCGTCTTGTTTCATGTTTTGCGATATATGATACGCCAAGTTAGAGCCGGCAGGGTCTGATTGATACGCAACAAGCAATTGCACAAGATAAGAGATATAAGTCGACTTTATTAATTTCCTCCAATGGCAAACCCAAGACAGATGTTAAAGGACATGGTAAATACAATTAAGCTTGCCAAAAAATCTGACAAGGATGATTATATGCAACACCTTAGGTTAGTCCTTCTTGGAATGGCAACTGTAGGTGCGGTTGGATTTATAATTCAGTTTGTGTTTGCAGTAATTAATCTTGGACACAGATAGCATTGACTCAGGAAATAAAATCGCATTTTTTTGCTGTTAGGACTACTGGAGGACAAGAAAAAGTGGTCATGGGATTATTAGAAAATAGAATAAAATTAAAAAAAATAAATATTCAAGCAGTTTTACTTTTGGATAACCTCAAGGGATATGTTGTAGTAGAAGCAATCGATGCAAATGCTGCCTTTGATGCATTACAGGGAATACGACACATAAGAGGTCAACTTAGAGGGGAGTTACAGTTTAAGGATATAGAAGGTTACTTGGTTAAGAAATCAACAGTCTCTGAGCTTGCAGTAGACAAGATTGTTGAAATTATAGGCGGTCCGTTTAAAGGAATGAAAGCAACTGTTACCAGAATAGATCATGAAAAAGAAGAAGCTACTGTTATTTTACTTGACGCGCCATATCAATTACCAGTAACTGTTGATGCAAACTATCTAAAGCTATCAACACAGTAGCAAGGATTAAATTTACAGATTCTAGGAAAGAAAAATCATGGCAGATATACAAACTGTTTCCGCACTTGTTACAGGAGGACAAGCAAATGCAGGGCCGCCACTTGGTCCAACACTTGGTCCACTAGGTGTTAACATTTTACAAATCGTAACTGCCATAAATGAGAAGACAAAAGACTTTGAGGGAATGAAAGTTCCTGTTACAGTTGCTGTGGATAAGAAAACAAAACAGTGGACAGTCGAAGTTGGAATTCCATCTGCTGCAGCATTAATACTAAAAGAAGCTGGCATTCAGAAAGGATCTGGAACATCAGGAGCAACGTGGGTTGGAGATATTAAAATGGATTCGATAATCAAAGTTGCAAAGTTGAAAATTGATTCCTCTTATGCTCAAGACATAAAAGGTGCAGCAAAAGAAATTGTAGGCACCTGTTTGCCACTTGGAGTAAAAATTGATGGTAAGAATCCAAAAGAGATTACCGTTGAGATAAATTCAGGCAAATGGGACGATAAACTAAAGTAAACTACTCTTTCAATTCGTAAGATTGGTCTTTTTCTGTTCGTTGCAGTTCCACAAAGGTTTCTGTATTTTGAATTCCCTCTATTTTTCCAATCTTTTCTATTGCTACAGAGTGTAATTCCTCTAGATTTTTGGCACGTACTGTA
>JBOGQR010000035.1:0-12241 GCA_050749225.1 Nitrosopumilaceae archaeon
TCGATATACTACGGCACGCTCTCCCATCCAGCTTCTAAAGACTGCCTCAATTGCTAATTCCAACTGCTTGTAAGGATCCTCTGGAAATGGTTTTCCAGTGTGATTTTCACATATTGATTTGTATTCTGAGACTATTTTTTTGAGAGAATCTTCGTTAAGATCACTATCTATTTGGACACCTTGGGTGTGCTTTACACTCTCTAGGACTTCATTAAATCTCTCATCATTAATTCCAAAAACTACCTTTCCAAACAACTGGAGAAATCTGCGATAAGAGTCCCATGCAAATCGCGGATTGTTACTTTTTTTTGCAAGACCTATTACTGTTTGATCATTTAACCCCAGATTTAGAATGGTGTCCATCATTCCTGGCATGGAAATGGCAGCACCTGATCTTACTGATACTAAAAGTGGATTTTGAATTGAACCAAATTTTTTATCCGTTTTTTTTTCTATTTTTGTAATGTTTTTCTTGACCTCGCTCATTAGAGTACGGGGCAATTTTTTGCCATTGGCATAATACAAATTGCAAACCTCTGTTGTAATTGTAAAACCTGGAGGAACAGGTAGGCCAAGCTTTGTCATCTCGGCTAGGCCTGCACCTTTTCCGCCAAACAATTTTTTATTAATGCCATCACCTTCGTTGAAAAAATAAACTGATTTCATATTACGCACCTACTCTGGTTTGGGTTATCAACCTTTCTTGCTTTTTGAAATGGCTAATGCAAACTCTTCTACTATGTCATTCCAGTTTTTTGCCTTGACAATGCCGCTTGCTACCAAGATCCCTTTTGCTCCTAGCTGTATAGCTTTTGCAACGTCTTTACCTGATACTATTCCTGCACCACACAATAGTTTTGTAGAGTTTTTTGCCTGTTTTACTGCCATGACTGATTTTGTAATTACTTGGGGTTTTTCTTTTGAAACCGCCTTGCCAGTTCCTATTAGTTCTGGTGGTTCTATTGCAATATAGTCTGGATTTAGTTTAGCATATTTTTTTGCCTCGGCTACATCTTTGACACAAACTACCGAAATCATGCCTAATTTTTTGAGCCTTGATACCAATTCCTTGATCTCTTTTTCAGAAATACGATGCTCGCTGTGATTGATTAGTGAACCGCTTACTTTGGATTTTTTGATAATCTCAGGAACTATGAATCCTGTGGTACTGCCTGTGTTTGCGACATCAACATGTTGTGCTAAAACAGGGATGGGATTCTTTGCAATTTCAGATAAAAGGTGCTGTGGAGGCACCACTGCTATTTTGATTCTGTATTTTTTTGAAATTTTTTCTGCTATTTTAGCTAGTTTTGAAGCATTTGCACCTGATATTTCTTCATAATTTTTGAAATTTATGATAAACAAACTATTGGGGTTTGTGTTTGCTTGAATATATAGATTGAAATCAAAAATATTGATTCTGAAATTATGAATAATTCTACTGAATCAAAATCCTTTTGTTAAAAAGAAAATTTGGATTTTCTTGATATTGCCACAACGCCAATAATTGACATTGCAATAATCAGACCTGCAACTGGGCCAAATTCAGGAACAGCATGAAAGATTAATACTTCGCCTTTTGGACCAGTCCAAGTAGCTGGGTCTGTTGCAGGCAACCCAATTCCATTTAGTGTTATTTTAATATCTGCTTGATCAGATGACATTAAATTGTTGGTCACTTGCATGTCATTGCCAGTATGTGTGTGTCCTGCAATGTTGGAGAAGATCTCACTTCCATCTTGTGTTACTGATATTGCATAGTTTTGGTGTTTGATCAGATTTCCTTTGGCATCTGTGAATGTCAATGTAATTGAGAGCGGCTGTCCGCTTGCGGGAGGATTGGGTGAAAAAGTTACTAGTACTTGTTCTGAACCATCAGTTGTCGTTCCCCTCATCATAGACATGACAGGCATATTTCCTACAGATGTAACTCCCATATTGCCTAGATGTACCGCTCCGCTATTCCCACTTGAACTAGACTCTCCATACGTTTGTCCAAAAACTGTTGGAGCTAGTGTTAGAGTAGAAACTAGCGACAAAACGCCAAATAATACATACATTGATTTTGATTTCATGTGTTAATTGACTCCTAATAATACAAACTAGTATATCAATTTCATCCTTGATAATTATTGTTTGGGCAAATTTGGTAATTATTTTAGCAATCTGAAATTTAGTAGAAAACTTTCTTATAGAATATTATCGAACCCAATAACATGCCGCTTTCAAATAACATCATTACTAGTTTAAACGAAATTACAACATCGGTTTCAAGCAAAAAGCAGCTGAAACCAGAGGATGAAAACATGATAAAAGTGATATTCCAAAACATGCTTGAAGGCGGTGGCGCTTTTAATATTGATGAGATTGAGAGCTGGTTTGTTCTTGAAGGATCATGGCATAATAAATCAACAATTGATCGTATTCTAAATATCGCACATTATCAGCAAGCAAAACATGATGCAAATAATAAATTAAAATTCATGTCAGATGACTGTAGCTGCAGTAAATCTTGATTTTATAAATTAAAAATTGGATTAATTTACTTTTTAATCCCAAGTGTTCTGTTTTTGAGGCGCAGGTATGTGTTGTGACACTTGCGGCATCTTGTTGCCCCAATTGGATTTTTTGCACCACACGAAAAACAGACTTTAAAGTGAAGCCTTGCTTTTTGTGCAATTTGTTTTTTTAGTGGATCTGTTATTGGCATTTTCTATTCCTCATATGTGACACTATTTGATTCTACCTTTTATGTCCAGCTTTCCAGCCAAGAGCATTGATACTTCGGCTGGCCTTTTTGCTACTGGAACGTTTGCTTTAGCATACATGGATACTTTGGATTCTGCAGAACCATAATTTCCATAAATTATTGCACCTGCATGACCCATTCTTTTTTCCTTTGGTGCAGCTCTTCCTGCAATATATGCAACTACGGGTTTGTCAAACTTGGTATCGATGATGTGTTGTGCCAGCATTTCTTCAGCATCGCCGCCAATTTCTCCTACTACCACAACTCCGTCTATGTTAGCTCCGTTTCTAATTCGCTCAAATGCATCTATTACTGGTGTTCCGTTGATTGGATCACCTCCAATGCCCAAGCATACGCTTTGGCCAAAGTTTGCAAGCGATAGGTTGTATGATACTTCATACATCAAAGTTCCACTTCTTGACAAGACTGCAATTCTGCCCGGCTTGAAAGGTGATGCAGGCATTATTCCGATTTTCATGACGCCTGGAATTATGATGCCAGGAGTATTTGGGCCAATCACTATGGCGTCTTTTTTCTTGGCAAGCTCAATTGTCTTCATGGAATCTCTTACCGGTACATGTTCTGGAATGGCAATAAGCAGCTTGATACCAGCTTCTAATGCTTCAACTGCTGCATCCAAAAAGAATTTTGCTGGAACAAAGACAACTGAAATTTTAGCACCTGTTGCATCAACTGCTTCTTTTACAGTGTTGTAAATTGGCGTTTGCTCAAACTTTTGACCGCCTTTGCCAGGTGTTACTCCAGCTACGATGTTTGTTCCATAAGCAAGCATCTGCTGTGTATGAAATGAACCAAATTTACCGGTGATGCCTTGTATGATTACTGGTTTTTTCTTGTAATCTGAATCTCCTTCTTTTCCTATTAAAAGTTCAAAAAGATCAACCAATTTTGTTTACCTCTATTACTGCGGCATTTATTGCTTCTTCAACTGTATCAAACATTTTTGTTCTAGAGCCTTTTAGCATTTCTTTTGACTTGTCCGCTTCTGCACCTGACATTCTTGCAAAGACTGGGACATCTAGTATTTTGTCTTCATATGCCTTGATAAACGCGGTCGCAACGGTTGTGGTTTTTACAATTCCCCCATAAAGATTCACCAAGATTCCTTTTACTTTTTTCATTTTGCTAATCAAAGTTAGTGCTTCATAAACAGTATCTGTTGTTGCACCACCGCCAACATCCAAAAAGCAAGCTGGCTTGCCGCCATGATCTGATAACATGTCTAGTGATGACATTACCAATCCTGCGCCATTTCCTACAACTGCAATGTTTCCATCTAGTTCCACTAGTGAAAAGCCGCTTTTTTCTGCGCGCTCTTCAAGGTCAGAGACTTCCTGGAATTTGCGTAACTCATCGTGTCTGAACATGGCGTTATCATCAATTATGACCTTGCCGTCTAGTGCAACAACTGAGCCATTGCCTAGTATTGCAAGTGGATTTATCTCTGCAAGCTCTGCTTCCTTTTCTGTTGTAATTTTAGATAATTTTTGTAATATGTCTACAAAATCTGTAGCACTCTTGTCTTTTAGACCCATTAGATGTGCCACTTCTTCTGCAGTTTTTGTATCAACATCTCCTAAACCCACTTCTTTTATGATTTGATTTTTTACTGATTCTATTTCTACACCGCCATCTGCTGAGGCAATTATGGTGTAGCACCTTTTTCCTCTGTTTAAAAATAATGAAAGATAAAGTTCTTTTTTGATGTCAGCCATTTTTTCAAGCAGTATTGCTTTTGTCTTTTCGCCTTTGACTACTTTTTGCATGATTTCTGGATACTTTAACTCAAGCTCGTCTGCATTTTGGCACTTTTGTATTGCTCCAGCTTTGCCTCTACCACCAACTGCCATCTGAGCTTTTATTACAAATGGAAAACCAAGTACAGCCGCATCTTTTCTTCCCTGTTCAATATTAGTTGATGTCAGCCCTTTTGGAATTGGAATACCATATTCTGCAAACAACGTCTTTGCTTGATATTCTAGTAACCGCATGCAAGCTTTTCTTTTTTATGGTCTTTATATTCTGTTGGGTATTTTCAGACAAAATATGAGATAATTCCGTTACATGAAACTTGAATAAGGATTTCGATTAGATAATAGATTGAACCTTTGGAATTCAGACACAGTTTTATTGAATCCAAATAAAAAAAGGAAAAGTAGGAGATTGTGGGGTTGGTACTATCTCCTGCTTGTTTCAGAAAATATCTTCTGCAACTTTGATTCAAGCTCTTTTTTGCCTTCTGACTGCATCAGCATTGACTGCCAGACCTTGCCTGCTGTTTCAATCATTGCGTCTGCAGATTTGTCCAACGCAGGTCCAAAATTGGCATCGATCCTCTTTTTGAGTCGTTCTACATGTACTTGGTACATTGCATCATGAAATGCCCTGTGTAACATTTCCATTGATTGTTTTACAGGATCTGCTGTTCCACAACCACAGTCATGGCATTCCATCTCAGAGGCGCATGAACACGTTGCATCTTCTTCCATATTGCATGTTCCTGATTTGCATTCCATATTACTTTCTTATAGCTACTATAGAAAGGTAAGTATATAAAATGAAAAGTAACGAAACTGAAAGTAAGTGAAATTTAGGTAATCTGATCTATAACTTATATTAAATCAGAAAATTATTTAATTTTTTTTGTAAGAAATAACCGCATGAATTCTATAAGATTAGATATCTTTGGATTTAGACTTGGAATCTGTCACTAGAATTTTGATTTGTTTTAAAATCTATAGAGATCATGCGTAAATACTTGTAAAACAACTATGGTTAATGACGACTGAAAAGACAGAAGAAATCTCTGCAGTAGAGAACATGACCAAGCAAGAAATGGCTAAAATAATAAAAACTGCCAAAAAACAAGCCGAATCTTCAGGAAAAGAGAATGCTGTTTCAGTATGCGATGTTATGAAAAACAACACATCAGAAATAATTCAAAAAATAGAATCAAAATTTCCAACCTACACACAACTTTACACAGACCTTTACACAAAATATCTGCACACAATAGATGACCTTTATAGCACATGTTATCTATCCGAAAAGGAATTTTTTGACAAGCTAGGAATGGACAAGAAAGCATTACAAGCATTTGACACTTATTGGAAATCTATCACCAACATGACCAACTATCAAATTGATATGGCTGCAAATTTTGCAAAAATATATGTACAGTTCAGACTTGCCGCAATAGACTCGTATGATAAAATAATTCATACCATGATGGATAGTTACGCAAGAGCTTGGAGCCAGTTTAGCTCTTACAATAAAAAATAGTCATACCAAATTACGGAACTGGTTCAGGATTATTACGTAAGATGATATCTTTTACTTTAGCTGGTCTTCAAGAAAATCAACACATCGTTGTAAGAGGTCTTTACTTTGTCTCATCAACCAATCTGGAAATTCATCTATTGGGAAAACCAATTGTTGCTGAACGCTTGGCACTATTCCTCCGCCAGATGTTATGACTTGGATAACCACATATCCTTCAGTTAGCGTACAGATGGTCTCTTGGTATGATTCTTCTTCCTCTTCCATTGTGTTTCGGTACAGTATGATGGGAGTTTTGGTTTTGGCAACATGTAGTGAGCCCTTTTTTAAAAGTTCAGAAAAATGGTTTAAGAGCCATCCATCTAAGGTGCTTTGCTTTACCATGATTTCTAATGCAAGATTAATTATTTAATCACCTCGAATTGCTTGGAATTTACTATTGCTCTATTGGAATCATTAGATCGGTGCTAATTTACACCAAAGTGGACCGAGGGGTTTGTCTAGCCCCAGAGGGTCAGGAACTGAGGTTTTGTCAGGAAAAATAGACACGAAATGTGCAGTAAATTCATCGGAGCAACAACTCCTTTCCCAATTTTTTTATTTTAAATTCTATAAATGAGTTTATCAACAAAAAGTAAAAATTATTTTCTCTTAAGGGTGGTAATTTATTTCACAGTTTGTTGCAGTGTTTGCTCCAAGATAATCTATGCAGATATCCGTACCGTTTCCTCCATCAATTGTATCGTCACCAGCTTGTCCCCAGATGGTGTCATTACCGTTATCTCCATTTAGAATATCGTTACCTAGTCCACCTGAAATTCTATCATTGCCGTCTCCACCAGATACGGTGTCATCTCCTACTCCTCCCCAAATTCTGTCATCTCCTCCTCCACCAAAAATGGTATCATTGCCTGCTCCTCCAGAGATGTAGTCGTTACCATTTCCTGATATGATACAATCATTGCCAGCCTTTCCAAATATTGTATCATTTCCACCATTACCTAGCATAAGATCATTTCCATTTGTTCCAACAAGCACATCACTTCCTACAGTACCATTTATCACGCTATCAAACTGATCAATTATTTTTCCACAAAATGGACCGCTAAACTTTTCGATGCGGTTGTTAGGAGGATCAGTTACATACACATTACCTGATGAATCAACTGTAACATCATATGGATTTACGAATTGTCCATCACCTGAACCAAGAGAACCCCATGTTGTCAGGAATGTGCCAGTACTTGAAAACTTTTGGATGCGGTTGTTATCTGAGTCAGCTACGTATACATTTCCTGATGAATCGATTGTAACACCAGATGGAAAACGGAACTGTCCATTACCTGAACCAAAAGAATTCCATTTTGTAACAAAGTTACCTGATGAGTCAAACTTTTGTATGCGAGTATTGCCATAATCAGCTACATACACATTACCTGATGAATCAACTGCTACATCTGTTGGAATCCAGAATTGTCCATCACCTGAACCAAAAGAACCCCATGTTGTGAGAAAATTGCCATTAGAATCAAACTTTTGTATGCGATTGTTACCATCAGCTACATACACATTATCTGATGAATCAACTGTAACACCATGTGGTGGATTGAATTTACCAAATGATGAACCAAGAGAACCCCATGTTGTCAGGAATGTGCCAGTACTTGAAAACTTTTGGATGCGGTTGTTGCCTGCATCAGCTACATACACATTACCTGATGAATCAACTGCAATACCTTGTGGATAGTCAAATAATCCATTTCCAAAACCAGCAGAACCCCATTTTGTCAGGAATGTACCGGCGGAGTCAAACTTTTGGATGCGGTTGTTGCCTGCATCAGCTACATACACATTACCTGATGAATCTATTGCAATACCTTGTGGAGAATTGAATTGACCATTAGCTGAACCAGCAGAACCCCATTTTGTCATAAATGAATATGTTTGATTTGTCAAAGCATATGCAGAATTAAATGAGCAAATTGAAAAGATTACCATTAAGAAAACGATTGTTAAAAGACTAGCCTGCCATTTCATCTATCTTTCCGGTATCAAGGTATCAAATAAGGATGTTTTAGATTCAAACAATAAATTCATCGTAGACACTAATTCATTCATAATTCTAGAATCGAGTATCAGACCCTTACAGGTCCAAATCCACAGTAGGTTCAGATTTGTTTTAGTTTTTTACAGGCTGGACATCTTGGACCATAATCACGATCTTTACTTACAATGATTTTATGGCATCCTATACAATAATAGTAATTTGTCATTCGTATCTACTCCACCGAAATGCGTATCTTTTGTCCGTCAATATCGTCTTCTTTGTAGATTTTTGCCTTGTCTGAAAAATCCACACGTTTTACTCTGACCAAAAATGCAAGATCGTTTTGTTTTTCCCTTATCATCTCAAGTGATTCTTCATCTAAATCCAAAACATATGCTGCTTCCAAGACTTCAGTTGGATTGTAGCCGCGCTCTTTTCTTAAAACCTGCAATCTTCTTGCAACATCTCGTACCATTCCACGTGCCATCATCTCCCTATTTCTTGATGTTGATATGAAAACAATAAGTGACTCGTGACGCGCCATGGCGTATTTTTCCTGTTCTGCAAAATCAATTACAAAATCTTCTTTATCCAACACTAGATTATTTCCATCAAGATCAAATGAATACGAATTTTTTTTCAATAATTCCTCTGCTATTTGTTGTGGAGAAGTGCTTTCAAATTTTGATAACAATTTTCCCATGTCCTGTTTTGCCTTTGGCCCAATCTTCTTTCTATCAAATTCTATTTTTGGAATGATGGGAAGATTGGATTTTAATAAATTGGCAACAAGCTCAAGACCTTCACTTTTTTCAAGTTCTATTATGTTGTATTTTTCAACATTAAGCTGTGAAAGCAACAGATTAGAAAGCGATTCTAGTTTTTTCTTCTGTGAAGGCTCGACGCAAATTATTGCTTCATTTAATGGCCATCGACGCTTTAGCTTGCCCTTCATTCTTGCTGCGGCAGAAATTGAAATCACTTCCTTTAGCAAATCAAATGCTTCTTCTACAGAATCGTCTACAAGGGATTTTTGTGGTACCGGCCAGTTTTCTAGTAGAATGCTTTTCTTTTCTCCAAATGATGCATACAGGTATTCTGTGGTAAACGGGCAAATGGGATGCAGCAATACATCAAATGTTTTGAGAATCTCTGATAATACTGCGTATATTGCCAATCTTCTCTCACGTTGAGAATCATCCTCAGTCCAAAGATCCTCTCGTGTAATTGGTATGTACACCTGGCTGACAGAATTTATGATAAAATCATCTAGTGCCTTTGCAGCCTCGTGAAATTTGCACCTGTCCTGCAGTTCTCTTACTTTGGTTATGAGTTTTTGAAGCTTTGATAAGATCCAAATCTCTGGGGATCGTAAAAGATTTTTATTTTTTGCCCATTCTAATGTGTGGGATTTGTCAAACTTGTCGTATTCGCTATTTTGTTTAAAGTAAATGTGCAAGTGATATAACGTGCTTAGAATTTGGTAAGGCCTTGACACCAGCTCATCGGTGCTAAAGTTAAGGGGTTCAATTGGGCTTGACTTCCATATGAAATACAGCCTTATCAAATCTACTGGATATTTTGTCATAAGCTCAATTGCATCCAAAACATTTCCCTGACTTTTGCTCATCTTGTTTCCATTTTTGTCCAAGACGTGTCCCTGAAACAAAAATGATTTGAAAGGAGAAACTGGTTTATCATTAAAAATTATATTTTCCATCAACATCGTGTATGCCCATCCTCTTGTCTGGTCAATTCCTTCCGTAAGAAATGCAGCAGGAATGTATTCTGAATATTCTGCATCTGTAAGTGATGCATAAGGTGCTGCACCGCTGTTGTGCCACGTATCCAAAACAAATTGTTCTCTTTCCATTTTGGAATTACATTTTTTACATTTGATTGTGATTTTATCTATCCAAGGTCTGTGAAGCTCAAAATTTGGTCCATCTGGAAGATCAGAAGCTTCACTGACTATCTCGTTTCTTGAAAAAAACCACTTGTAGTTTCCGCAATTTTTGCAGGTCCACCGTGGAAGCGGGCATCCCCATATTCTCTCACGTGATATGCACCATGGATGCTTGTCTTTTATTATCTCAAGGAACCTGTTTTTTGGAGGGTCAAAAAAGTATTCCACATTCTCAGCTGCTTTTACTGCCTTGTCTCCCAGTCTATCCAAAAAATAAAAAAAGCCTCTTCGTGCAAGCCACAAAAGCTTGTGCTGGGATCTCCAACATAACGGATACTGGTGTTTTATCTTGCCAATTTTTACTAGTGCTCCTTTTTCACGCAGCGAATTGACAATTTTTTCATCTGCATCTCTTACAAATAATCCTGAATATACACCAGCATCCTTTGTGAACTTGGCTTCATCATTTATTGGGTTGAATATGGGAATTGATCTTTTTGTTGCAATTTCAAAATCCTCTTCACCGTTAGCAGGAGAAAGATGCACTAATCCGCTTCCTGTTTGTATATCAACAAAACTTTCTGCAACAGAAGTATGGAATTTCTCTAGTGTGGATTTTTCCTTCAGTCCGGGTATTTCATCAAGTAAGGGATGGATGTATTTTTTCCCGTCCATCTCTGAGCCCTTTATTGTTTTTACAACTGTATAATCTTCAATTTTTGCTTCCTTCATAAATTCTTCCAGTCTTTTTTCACCAACAACCCAAGTTTCACTTCCAACTTTTGCATGTACATAATTTTCATCAGGGCTTAGACCAACCATTGTATCAGTAACCAAAGTAAATGGCATCGTAGTCCAGACAATCAAAAACAAATCCTCATCTCTCATTTTCACTTTGTAATATAGTGATGGATCCTGAACTGTATCATACCCTTGGTTTACTTCGGCATGACTAAGTGATGTCTGGCAGCTTGGACAGTATGCAACTATCTTGTAGTCCTCTGAGAGTATGCCAATTTCATGTGCCTTTTTGAGATACTTCCACTCGCGTTCAATGTATTCATCCTTGTATGTCCAGTATGCTTTTTCTTGATTAAACGACATGCCCATTAGCTTGTCTGCCTCCACCCATTTTTCATTAAACTTGAATACGATTTTTTTGCACTCTGACACTAGTTTTTCAATGCCTGCAGATTCTATCACTTCTGATTTGCTTCCTGAAATGCCAAGCTCTTTTTCTGCCTGTAGCTCAACAGGTAACCCCTGTGTATCCCAACCTGCATTGAAAATTACCTTATTTCCACATAATGTCATGTATCTGTACCACAAGTCTTTGATCACACGGCCCCGCAAGTGGCCTGCATGTGGTGTACCATTCATGGTAGGTGGTCCTTCGATAAATGCAATTTTCTTATCCTTGTTTGTAGATTCAAAAATTAATTTTTGCAAATCTAATGAAGAAAATTTATTTCTAATTTGTTCCTCTATTTGTTTTGCATTAAATTCATGAGATATCTCCATTTACAGAACTGGTAAATTCTCTGATATTATAAAGCTAAACTACAGATAATTGATTAGTTTAGAGGTACATTTTTGACAAAAACAGCCATTTCTTCTCTAAGCCTATTCCAATACTGATTTAGTAAATCATTTTTATTGACCAGTTTAAGGCATTCTTATGATGCATTTTAAAATACTAACGTTAGGTCTTGTTTTCCTACTTTTTGGAAGCCTTGCCCAACCAATCTTTGCGGATTCCAAAGCGGCGATAATTGAAACAAAATTTGGCAATATGACGGTAGAATTTTTTCCTAGTGAAGCTCCAAAAACGGTTGAAAATTTCATAAATCTTACCCAGAGCGGATTTTATAATGGCGCAGAATTTCATAGGATTGTACTTGGTTTTGTAATACAAGGGGGCAGTGATTCTAAACACAATGTCAATGCAGAATTTAACGACATCAAATTTAAACGAGGAATTGTTGGTATGGCAAGGGCAAATGATCCAAACAGCGCAACTGCACAATTTTTTATTGTACAAAAAGATTCAGAGTTTCTTAATGGAAAATATACTGCTTTTGGCAATTTGACAACACAGGAAAGCTACAAAGTTCTTGACAAAATTGCTTCTCTTAAAACAGTTAATCAGGTCCCAGTTAATCCAGATGATGCAAGAATTATCAGCATAAAAATTATCGATAAATCAGATAATTCTGTCTCTAACCTTGCAGTGCCAGAC
>JBOGQR010000036.1:0-11893 GCA_050749225.1 Nitrosopumilaceae archaeon
GTCCTAATGCAAGTGTGATTGAGCCATTAGCTGCACAGTCTCCGGTAATTGTAGATGTGTAACCAGGTATTGCAGTCTCGCTTACTGTGTGTGCTCCTGCATTAAATGGATTAGCTGTGCCGTTTGTAACTGTGGTAGCATCTACCTTTAGTGTTACTCCTGCAATTGTTAGTGTACCGCCGTTGTCATTGATTATCTTCTTGATTACTGTGATGGTTCCTGCGTTATCGTTGTTTGTAATGGTACAGACTGCGTTCTGTCCTGTAGTGAGTGATACTACACCGCTAGAGTTGCAGTCACCGCTAAATGTTGCCGTATAACCTGCAGCATTGGTCTCTGTTACTGTGTGTGATCCTGGACTAAATCCGGTAGCTGTGCCGTTTGTTACTGTGGTAGCATCAACCTTGAGAGGTGTAAATGATGACAGTGTTGCTGTTCCTCCGTTGTCATTGATTATCTTCTTGATTACTGTGATGGTTGCTGAGTTGTCGTTGTTTGTAATGGTACAGACTGCATTTTGTCCTGCAACAAGTGACACTACACCGCTAGAGTTGCAGTCACCGCTAAATGTTGCAGTGTAGCCAGAAATTGCAGTCTCGCTTACTGTGTGTGATCCTGCACCTAGTGTGTTAGATGTGCCGTTTGTTACAGTGTTACCGTCTATCTTTAGTGTTACACCAGAAATTGTAAGTGTGCCGCCATTGTCATTGATTATTTTCTTGATTACTGTAATAGTACCGGTTGTAACCACAGCAACTGCACCTGATGCTAGTTGCATATCCTGATTTCCTACATTAGTAAATGATGCAGATACAGCCCTGTGATGATACGGAGAACCGTTGATAGTTACTGCAGTAGTTAGACCGCCTGTATAATCAGAGGATAATGAAATATGACCACCCATTGATACTAGCAAGTCTCCTGCTGTTGCTTTGGTATATGTTATTGTGACATCAATTGACGAGTCACCTGTTGGATCAAATGGTGTTTTTGGACTATAAGATATTCCTGTTATAGTTCCACCCCACATGGAAAGTGATTTCAAAGTTGGGTGTGCAGTATAAAATGAAGACTGGGCGGCTATTGATTGGGTAGCATAAGGACCTGCTGGAATAATAGAAGTTGTCAATGCAGGAAAGTCCATACTGCTTGTTGGTGCTCCACTAAAAGTAGTTCCTCCAGTTGGATCAATTACAGTGGTTCCCATGTTGTTATATCTTGTTGGAAAGTCTTGTGCCAATTTACCGCCTTTTGTATAGTCAAATTCATATACTATTGTACCAGAACCTGCTGGAACACTTGCTCCAATTAGCCTATACGATTGACTTTGACCCTCTACTAAATGTGCATTATTTGCATTTGCATTTCCACTTCCCCAACCAGTATTAGAGCCTGGAGCTATACAATCAACTGGAGAAGTAACGCCACCGTTCGCACATTGGTCTAGTTTTAGTGAGGTTCCAGAGGCTAGCGGAGTTACAGTCTTTGAATTACTATTAACGCTTGATTTTGCTGCTGATGCAGAAGGTACGTCTGGAGAAATCTTTGCATTAGACAGAAAGTCTAAACTTTTGATCGTGTTATCTAATGAATCAAAATTTAATTTGGAACCATCTTGTGATGGAAGGGTAACAGTTTGGGAACTTGTAACACTGGTTAGCATTACTATTGCTAAAATCAAGCTTGTGATACGCTGCCATTGTATGTTACTCAATAATACATCCCAATTCTATTATGAACTCCTCTTTGAGGTATAAATACAGATCCTTCCAAATTTGGAAATTAACGTTAAATATATACCAATAACTGTCCCCAACAAATAATACGCTTTCCATGAAAAGAACTATTCAAGAACGGCTTGCCTTTAAACTAGATTAAGGCGCCGGGAGAGAGATCTTGTGAGTCAGTTTAACACCCTGTATTTAAAAAACGCCCCTTGACGTGTTTTGTTCACTTAATTTAGTACCCTCACTTTAAAAAAACACAATCAAGACTTTAATCGGTGTAGAACATACCACCGAAACAAAGGATTTGTCGGGTTCACTTTTGTAAAAAATTTACTATTCTTGTTTTAATATTCTAAAAATTATAAAACAATGGTTAACCGATAAGAAATCAATCTAATTTATGATTTATCCATTTGAAGGGTTAGGAGTATAAGCAACATTTATGTCAATTGTATTATCAAAATTTGGTGGTAATACTACACCCTTGCTAAATGATTTCTCCGGGTATTTTTTTTTTCCTTGCCAAACGCTTGCTGAAGTAAAAGTTGCATCCGCTTTTGCAGGAGAATCAGTCAACTTGAATTTTTTTTTATCAGGAGCAAATACCCAGAATGCAGGGGATCCATTTTTTATATTTGACTGATATACCTCCTGTGCGGTATCTGTCAATTTTTGTGCAAGTTTTGTAAAACAATACACTCCCGGATTATATTGTTCATTTTTGATAAAATAATCCATCCAGCCTTTGAAATAATTTATCATATCTGTGGGTAAAATTGATTCCGTATTTTCAATATCAAGGAAAATGATCGTTCCATTAGGAAATCCCTCATTTTGAGCAACGTCAAAGGCATTAGCAGCGTCAGCACCTCCTTGTTCAAAATTCAAATCGCTCTTACGTTTTGGGTAATTTGGATCAGGACTTAGTTGACCTACGTAGATGACTAGGAACCCCCATCCCATATTCTTTAAAGTAGTCCTATTTCCCATCCAAGATTTACTAAAAGCATTGGGTGAGTCAAGATAATATCCTGTGAAAAAATATGGTGAAACATTCCATAAGGTTTGCATCAAAGTATCTCCAGGATAGGAACCTTTGTCAAAACCAAGATAGGTTGCAGCGTCACCAGTATATCGCTGTATAGTCTTACTCAAAAGATTACTTGCATCTTCTATTTCTGTCATGATTTTGTCAAATAAAATGTTCGTATATCGGCGGCGTGATGTTTTTGTCTATCAACAATAAGGTTTTTTATTTGTTCTTTTTTATCCTGAATTTTTACTCGCACCTGTCCTTGTGTATCTTGAGCCTGAGCTTGGAGGTCTGCACGTTTTTGAAGATTCCATTTTGGTTGTATCCCTTTACTTGTAAACAAATTGGTGTATAGATCACTTCCTTCTGTGCCATCGAGAACAATCACTTGAATAGTATTCAGACCTTCATGCAAAATGATTGACTCTTCATGAGGATTAAGATCTTTTCCAGGTGGAATTAATCGGAATCCATTGAGTTTTTCTTTTGGCGAGGCAAAAAACCCACTAGTTTTTTCTAATACCACGATATCGTTGCTTTGAGTTGAAGCACCAACTATGGTCTTGCTGGAGGCTGTTGTACTAGTAGGATGTTCACGATATTGTTGCAGTGGTTGTCCTAACGCAGAGAGAGATGCAGATGAGACAGTGCGAGAAGGTATCACTAAGGCTTTACTGTTTGAAGTATTAGAAGGACTAATGCTAAACCATTTTTTTTGTGGATTATCAGGCACAAGAGCATACTGGTTTTTACTGTCTTTACTAGTAACCATTGAAAATTTAAGATCTTGGGACAAGGTAACTCCAGAAAATTTGTATGGTGGAGATATTGGCACTGGTACTAGACCAACATTAGTAGGAGACAGTGTAGCCTCGAAGACAAGAACATCATTACTATTCACCCAGTTTTCGCTAGCATATGGATATTCTACCCCATTTACAATAATCTTCACTCTTTTTGGTACTCCTAAGACATCACTTACGAAACTGCTGGTTGCTCCAGTCAAATTGATTGTTAGGGGTGCAATGTCCTTGTAAACTTCACCTTCTTTAGGATATTTAATTTCAATTTGTAGATCCTTATCAGTTGTAAGATCTCCAATTGCATCCATTGCCTGTTGCTGCGACATATCGTTATCGAGAGTTTTCTGGGTGGTATCTTGTGTTGATTGTGATGAATTCGTGTCTTGGCCATTCTGAATTAAATATTCTACAAACCCATCAAACTCAGGTATTTGGAAGACATAGTTTATGATCTCTCCCAATATTTGTCCACTAGGTATGGTAAAGGTACCCAAATTGATTCGTGGTGATGTAAGATCAGGAATAGGCCATGGAGAATCAATCAAGGTTACGCTGGGAATATCTATTGTAATGGACAAGTCCGAAGCAAAGGAATTCAATGCTTGTTGTCTTACAGTATTAATCAGAGTGGTTTTGTCAAGCGTACCAGCTTGAAGCAAGAATATCATCAGGTCATGTACCCAATATGCAATTTTTTGAAGAATCTTTAGCGGTTCGTCAAGTAGATATTTTATCGTGTTGAACACACCCAAGTAAATGGAATAAGCAAGATCCTCTATCGAAGAACCATAACCAAAAGGAATGGCTTGGAATAATTCGTTGTCGAAGAGAATAGGTTGAATTAATTGATTCCATCCATAACTGCTTATGTTATCAACAATATTATTCTCAAAAGTTATTACCTTAGCTGCAAATTCACCAACCTTTGTTGAAATATTAGAAATATATTGTTCTATGTCCGCTTTTAGCTTTTGGACGAGATTATCCAAATCTACTATCGCTTGTTCTAATGATTGAATTGCTTTTACTGCTACATCTAATGCGGATTTCACAAAATCTTTTACTAGATTTATTATAGCATCTACAACATTTTTTAGAAATTTAAGCAACAGTTCTGCAATTTTTGGGATTAGATAATTAAATAATTTTATTATTGCATCAACAAGATTCAGTGTCAGGGATTCCAAAGTACTCCGAAGAGGTGGATCAGATGAATTTGATATTGTGGAAAGAGTTTTGTTTGTTTGTATATCATCCGCACCTATACCTAATGAAAGCAGCTGTCCAGTAAGAGAAAATAACGTAGGTCGTATATTGGTATTCCAGAAACCTATTGCGTCAGCTGCTAGATCAAGAATGTCAGCTATATCCTTGGCAGTAGTTGGCATTCCGAATGAAGAATGAGCGAGAAAGGGGGACATACTGTTAAGGACATCAAGAGCTTTACCATCTCTTAGATCCTGTGTGATTTTATTCATTGATCCTTTAGCATCATTCATAGCCT
Source organism: Nitrosopumilaceae archaeon (assembly GCA_050749225.1). Lineage (GTDB taxonomy): Archaea > Thermoproteota > Nitrososphaeria > Nitrososphaerales > Nitrosopumilaceae > TA-20. The sequence goes on from JBOGQR010000036.1 coordinate 5,068, forward strand.
TATCGAGTAAGGCATCTGTAGAAGTAAGTATCAATTTGGAAATGAGTTGTAATAAAACTGCTGAGACCAGTTCTCTAAGTTTTCTTGCACTTTCATCATCAGACAGCTGAAATATGTTGGGGATGATTGAGCCTGTTAATGATTTCACCGCAGGTTCTACTATGGTTTCAATTATTTCTACTACTTCTGGGTCTCCAGAAATTTTGAGTTTCTCAAAAAGATTTGGAATCAATTCATTTTGTACGATCGTGGTTAATGCTGATAGAAGATCATCTTTTATGGCAACGGCATCAGCTTGTTCTACCTCTCCAAAATTATCTATGAGTGCTTGCAGAAGCGTTATAGCTTTACCATTTTTTGTCATATGAATAGACAGAAATTGTACTAAAGGAACTAGTTCAGGAAACGCCTCCTGCAATAATCCAAGATTGGCATTAGATAATACCAGATTAATTATGTCATCTTTTACAAGAGGCATCCCAGGAACAGATGTTGTTATTTGACTGGCAATGGTCGATGCTAGATCGGTGTTATCAATTTGTGCTAGCGTGTCATCAATCGATGTAGTGGTTGGATCATTAATTTGAGTGGATGTCGTAGCCCATTGTGTAATTTCACGCATAAGAACTGCAGATGTCCAGAACAAACTAACATAGTTTTTCCAATTTTTAGCATCTTCACTACCATTCGTTCCAAAAATATCAGATGCCACGATTCCCATTAACGGTTCGATTAAATTATCAACTGCCGAAAACCAATTGTCAACCGACGCATGTTCAATTTTTGTAAGTTTTATTAACAAAGAATCAACATAAACCAGATTTGTCAAAAATTGATCCTGTTTGTCAGGAGCCAATTTCAGAAGAGCATTGGTGAATAGAGAATCATCATTTAACTTATCGGTTATTTTAGATATTGCCATATCTGAGATAGACTTTATCAAAAATTGTGTACCTTCTCGGGCAAAACTTCGGACGAAGCTAGTAATTGCCTCAGTTTTGTAATCTGTTATCTGTCCTGAAATCATTTTAGATCCCAATTCAAATCCAGTACGAGAAACAAGTGGTAATATGAATTTCAGATAGGTCATTGCTCTGTTAGCAGAAACAGCATCAGATTTTTGTAAAGACGGTAATAGTTGAGTTATCTCATCTTCTATAATAGATACCATTTTGTCTGAAAGACGATCTAATAATCTACTAGAATCTTTGAAGTTAATACTGACTAAAAATTGCTTTCCTACACCCTTGACAAACCCAACACCATATCCAAACGAGCAAGTAAATCCAGCCTGGTTTCCAGGAGACGGTAAAAAACAACCCGCAAGTGCAGCTTCCACATAAGCCATAATAGATAGACTGGCAGATGCCCAAATTCCTGCCTCAATACTTGTCTCATCAATAAATATGTCTGCAAGTTCAGCCCAAGTATTGTTTAGTTTATCATGTAGCATTTGTTCGAAAAGAGAATTATCAATGCCAATTTCAAGTTCTACAAATGCAGAAGCTTGAGCTCGTGCTGCAAGTCGAACAATTAATCCTGCTCCTTCAAAAAGATCAAGCGGGAATGCTGCTGTTAAAGATATTTCTGCCTTAGCACTTGCACCTGTCTTGAACGTGCCTGCAAATCCATTATGAACGTCTGCATCAAGACCTCCCTCAATATCTGCTTGTGCTGAAAGGTTTATCCCTCTCCGTAATGATGCTACTGCATCTGCTCCAGCTACTACAAACGCTTCACCGTGACCCCATTTGCCAAAATTTGTTCCTTTATTTGATGAAAAAAGAGTAGAAGCTTCAGCCATACTAAATCACATCTTGCAATTCAAAATCTGGTTGATGCAAATATTTCATTAAAATATTTGCCACGCCTTTTTCATTGATTACATTTATTTCGTTAGCTATTTAATGATGATCATGTAATTCTCAAAAATAAAATAATAATTTCAAGTAAAATAATTAGAATTAAATTAAATTGTGAAATATTAAAAAATCACGAAAATTTTTCAAGGTAAAACCTAGAGTTCAAAATAGACCTCCACACATGAAATTAGAATTAAAATAGATAAGAACAGATGTTTCAAAAATTTAATTGATCTTTATACACTTGAAGTGTTTTGTCTACTCAGTTTAGTACCCTTAATTTCTATTTGAATCTGGTAAGACCATTACTATTCCAGTTTAGTTTAGGACCCACTAAGGGATTTGAAATATCGGTTCAACACCCAGACGGTATGGGTCTTATAAGACCCAATTACTGTTTTGAAATAATTTCTGACCCATATCGATGGGACACAATTATCTGGTTACCGACCTGCACATGAAAAGTTCTTTTAAACAAGTACAAACTTGGTATGTTGATGGGAATACAAACTCAGACGATAAATGGAACGATAACTCAAATAATAAACTTCAATGATCCAACTACTACACTTTACACAGAACTTGGTGTTGTCGCAACACTTTTGACAGTTGTTGTTCTCTTGGTTCAGATTCTCAGACAAGCCAAAGTCGACTCTGCAAGATTCACTATTGATTATATTGATAGAGTGTTAGAAAAAAACAAAGAAGTAGTTGATATTATTTATAACAGACAGGAAAACAATTCGATCAAATTTGAATCTGATAAATCGGTTCGTGTTTTACTAAATCAACTTGAGGATATAATGCAATTTGCAGAGGATAAAGTAATACTAAAAGAACATCTGTTAAACACATTAAAAATACTTCTTTATGCCATAAAAAAAGATTCTGAAGTTCAAAGAATAATATCCGATGCACAGAAAAAGAATAACACTGCATATGTCTTGCTTGAAAAATTCCTAAAACGTCAAATTGATTAGTTTATCGTTCACCAGTTCCGCCCTCAGTTGAACCTGATTCATTTTTCGCTTTACGAAGATCACTTGCTCCACCTAATGTCCCTGAACTACAACTATGATTTTGATAACTTTTCATATCATCAAACCATTGTTGACAACTAGGACATTTTATCGCCATAGTCGTTTATTCGAAAATTGCTAGTTAAGGTTTCTGATTTGGCATTTTGGGTTCTATCAAATTAACGGGAGATAATTTTGCCTGTCAAGTGTCATGAGATAGACATGATTAAAAATAACTATTGTGGGACATCATCATGGAAAATAGCGGTAACTGCAAGAATTGTGGACATTCATTAGAATCGCATAATCCTGATTTTGGAGGTACTGGTCGAATTCAGAAATGCGGAAAATGTGATTGTCAAGGCTATGAATATCCAATCTGAAAACTCTTAATTCTTAGGATTATACTCTGCAAGAGTTTTATCTACAAACTCAAGTAATTCCTTCAATACATATTCAGAACGATCTAATTGCTGATAATATGTTGGAATAAATTTTGTATCTATTTGATAACTTTTAGCTTCTCTCAAAAATGCTGTTTTTATTACATGAACTTTTGAATATTTTCTAGCAAATTGTTTTAAGGTTTTTTCACTTGATACGGATATTGATATGGTGAGAAGCATAGTAAATACATGATAGTTTGAAACAGAATGTAGTGTGATTGCTGATAATCTAGTAGCTCTAGTAATTATGAAACTTTGTGACTGTAGAAGTATTGCAATGTTATTTGTATAAATTTGTGTAAAAGGTGCAAGTACACTTTCTGCAATTTTTATTAAAAAATAATAAAGTATGATGATTATTAGAGATGCAATACCAAATACAAGTGGAATGATAAAAAAGAACCATTGGTTAAGCGGATTGGGAATAATTCCTACTATTATTGATAAAACTATTCCTAGACCTGATAAAATGAAATTCCTATTAATTTTATAGTCAGATATTGCCTTTTCAAACACACTTTCGTATTTTCGTATATCATTTTGTAGTACATCGATTGTAGTTTTATGGTATAAATCAATACGAGAAATTAACCACTTTTTTTCTTCGAGTTCATCGATGGCTGTTGGATTAACGTTTGCCATTTATTTTCACCTTGAATCTTAATTCCACAAGCTTCTGGAGGGGGGTTTCCCATTTAATCCCATGTGTGGTCTAAGATAGTTATGATACATTTGTTAATGCTGAAAATTTCTTCTAATTAACTAGAGTAAGTTATTAAGATAAATCTCAGACTCTTACAGATCTGAACTTAATTTGAGTCCTGTAGACAGGTTTATCCAAAATACCACTGATTTAAATTTTATTCAATGTCCTGCTGGTGCAACTGTCACAGACTTTTTTTTCATTCTTCTATTGTATAAGAAAATGCTTAATGGTACTCCTATTGTCACTATTGTTCCGAGAGCATCAATGGTTGGTGAAAAATACGTATTTCCAATCCAAAAACCACCTTCTGTACCCAACTCGAACATCGATCTTGGTCTTAATACTATCGAAGTTGTGGCACTCTGCTCTTTCTTTTCTCCTGAATTATCTGTATAATCAACAATTACCTGAAATGGTATATGATGTTCTATGTCAACTTGAGTGTTATTTGTAATCAGACGAGCCGTCATTGTAATAGGAACATTTTGTGCTACTTCTGAAAATGCTTGTTCCAATTCACCTCTGAAAATAAGGTCTGGTGGGTAAACTATTTTTACAGTAGCATTGTGTAATCCTGTTCCTTGTCCAGTGATTGTAGCCTGAAAAGGAAATTCAGCATTTGCAAATATTGATTCAGGAACAATTATTTGGATGTCGAGTTTTGGCTTTTCAGTTATTTGTATTGTAAATGCGTTATTGTAAAATGAGGTGGAATTATTATTATCTAAGAGAGAATCTTTAATCATGCTTGTGAAATTCATGTTCACATATTGTGTTCCCAAAGTTGCATTTGGTAGAACTTGAAAATTCATAGTTGTGGCATAAGATCCATCAGAAGCAAGTCGTGGTATTGTAAATCCATTTCCAGACAAAGAAATTATGTCTGATTCGGCATGAGTCAAAATAGTGATATTATCTACTTCTGAAGCTCCTTGGTTTTGTATGACAAACCCTATTGTAAATTGTTTGCCAGCAACAACCGATGATGGTATTTCAATTTTTGCATGCAAGTATTGAAAAAAATTTATGTCAGATAACTCTGCAAATGCATACTGCTGAAATCCAATAAAAGACATTCCAATAACTCCTATTGTAAATAATATTAAAAGTCTCAAATTCTATTACTCTTCATTATAAGTTTAGAAAGTCCTCCATTTTGTCCTTTCTTTTGTCATATAGATCTTTTGAGCAGGCGTCGGTTCTGTGAAGCCTTACAAGTCTGAACTCACTGAAGGTCTGAATCTGTTGAGACCCAACTATTATTTCGGTTCATTTTGGGACCCGCATGAGATTGAAAATCCAGTTCAACACAGTATACCTTGCGTAGTCTTGTATAGGACTACGAAGAAGTTTGATGTTATTGCAACTTTTCTTTTCTTGGAATGTCACGCCTTTCTAGTTCTTTCAAGCGTGGAAGGACAATCTCCTCAAGAAGCCTTTCATCACTTAACCAAATGCATAGAATATTATTGTCTTGACAAGCCTGTCCATTCTCCCTGTCTTTTGTTACCAGAATCATTTTGTTTACTTTGGCATGTTCTATAACATTATGATCATTACGTAATCGTTCATCATTTTTTCTTAGTTCTGTAACATATTCTACTTCATGATTCAACTTTTCCAGTTCTTTTCCGAAAAAATCGGTATTTTGATCAATAAGAAATTTCAAACACTATAACTGAACCTTAGAAATAATAGAACTTTACTACAGCCTTGCAGATTTTCATTCGTAAATACAGACTGTATTTTTGCGGCCTTACTAGAAATACAAAACTAGTTGATTTCGAAATTAGAATATTAATATCCATCCTACATTATCATTTATTCAGGGTATGGAGTGTTAGAGAGAGGAAATGTTGGTACCAGCCTAAAGGTCATATGGATACTTGCAATACTGGGATTCCTCTTAACAATCTTGTTTCTAGTTCTGCCAGGCACGAATTTAGGGAAGGAGTGGGCAGATCGAGCGCAAGCTGGTGCAACTACTTCCTCGGCATTCGCTTTGATTTTAAGTATTATCTCTGTAGTTGTTAGCGTTAGGATAAGCAGCAGTGATTACAAAGCTGAGCAAGATGTTCGCGCGAATACAGTTCAACTTCTCGCAAGCATCAGAAGCATCTTGATAAAATCTGCGCTTTTGTCCCAGAATTCAAAGTCTACAATTGATTTCAAAAATGAACACAAAGTCATCAATACATTTCTTTCTTCAACTACTGCTTTCGCATACTGGTCGTGGGTTTCATACAAGTCAGAACATGCAGGCTCGAATCCTGAAGAGTGGAGAGTATTTTTCTTGTATCTTGGGTCTATATTAGACACAGATGTAAAACAATATGTAAACATGGCAAAACAATCAATAAAAGTAGAGAAATTGCTAACCCAACTTACACAATCTGATATACGACAAATTAGCAATTATGTACTCAATCTCTCTGAGAGTATAGCTAGATTCAAGGAAGGACCACAAGATACACTGACCAAAGCTATTTTCGAAGTTTGGGGTGATGATGGAATAGCATTTGATAAAAATAAAGGTATGACACAAAAACAGAATATTGTTTCAAGTAACTCAATAATTGTTAAAAATGGAATTACTATTTATCCAGATGGAACTAAAGTGGACAGTCATGGAACTATGCTATGATAGTGAGATTGAGTTTCGGTATTATTTTTAACAAGAATTCGTAATCTCTATACAGATTACGAAGTGTTTTGTAATGTTTGAAAATACATTCAATCACTAAAGTTTGGTTCTAAAGATTCGAGTCTTGTAATCTTTGACCAAATTAGGTT
>JBOGQR010000037.1:0-11853 GCA_050749225.1 Nitrosopumilaceae archaeon
AATTGCAACATCTGGAATGCTTGAGGGAGGACCTGTCTTGGAATATTTCAAAAACATTGCACCTATTCAGAAAAATAAAATTTTGTTTGTTTCCTATCAGGTCAATGGAACCTTAGGAAGAAGAGTACTTGATGGCTCAAGACAAGTTTCAGTTGTTGGAAAAGAAGGGAAAATAGAAGTAATTAACATAAACTGTTCTACAGAAAAACTTGATGGATTTAGTGGTCACAGTGATTACAACCAATTGATGTCATATGTACACAAACTGCGACCAAAACTACGAAGAGTGATTGTAAATCACGGTGAAAGAAGGAAATGTGAAAATCTTTCTGCATCAATTCACAGAATGTTTAGAATCGCAACTGTTTGTCCTCAAGTGCAAGAAGGAATAAGATTACTTTAGATCGTATTCTGCTTTCCAGATCTTGACACCTGGAGGAGTTACAATAATTCTTTCTTCTCCCAGTCTTGCAATGTCTGCATCATGAGTTTTTGCAATGGCATAAATTTCTTCTACCATTTTTCTCAACTCATCTACATTTTTTTGTGCAAGTGGGGTGACCCTTAACACCAAAATCATATTCTTTTTGATGTCCTCTTTTACGGAATGAATATCACTAGTATCCCTTAGTGTGATGGCCTTCAAGTAAGTGGGTGCCTTTTGGGTCTGCATACAAGTAGATGCAAAGTACTCCCTCAAAAAGTCTTGCTAGTCAATTGCATTTCACAGACTAGCTTGTACGACTAAATTCTGTACTGCAGGTAAGAAGACTCGTCAACTGGCATTACTGAAATTTCTGACTTGACGTCCTTTTTCTGTGATACCACAACACTTGGGACATCTTTTGGCGCATCAGAATATCGTAGCGTGATAGCTGCAGCCAACTCCAAAAGGTTTTGAGAAACTTCTCCTCTAATTAATGAAACAGGTCCGACATGATCTTTTGTTTCAAGTAATATGTCACCATCTAGTGCCAAAGCTTTTAGCATTTCATTTTCATCTTGGTTTCTTCCAACAATGAATTTTGTTTTCTGATCAAATCTTAAATGTCTTCCAATTTTTAATAGATCAATATCATTTGTAGTTGGTGTTTGTATGTGTTTGAAAAGATCTTTTGCTTTAATGGCAAATTTTGGATCTGTTAAAAGACAACCGCCACCTGCATTTGGTGGATTTTCAATTCCAAATTCTTGTGCCATCCTTAACTGATCCTTTCTTGATCGACCCCTTATCTTTCCAAGATCTTCTCTTTTTATCAAACCATTTAATTCAGGTTCAGTAGGTGGAAGTAAAGCTGCTGAAAGTGGTCTTACTATTTTTCCTTCAAGGCCAGACTCTTTCTCAATTGTTCTAAGAGCTGGACCATGTTGGCTCATTGGTCTTTGACCCAAGACTTCGCCTGAAATTATAAACTCGGCACCGATCTCTTCCATGTGTTTTTTTCCAGCCTCAAACATCATTGCTCTGCAATCAATGCACGGATTCATTCCAGATCCAAATCCGTGCTTTGGATGCTTTAGCATCTCGATATACTCGTCTCCAAGATATACTGTCTTTAGATTTACACCTAGATTATCTGCAGTCTCTCGTATTTCAAAACCACAACCTCGTCCACAATCAAAATCACAAAATGGTGTCTTGATGGCTACTGCTTCTACCTCAAATCCTTGTTTTTGCATCATTTTGATAGCTAGTCGGCTGTCAAGACCGCCTGACAACAATGCAACAATCTTCTTTTTTTCTTCCACGCAAAAACACTCGTTTTCGGATATCTAAACCTTCCAGCAAACATAAATTGAGAATTTACAGATTTTGTGTATTGCAAAAACGCAGGCAAAACCTTCTGAAATTTTGTAACAAATTAGACTGTGATAGTATGGTGGCATTTGAGCCTGAAAACCTCTATTACATGACTGGTTTTTGGGGTGAGGCAATAGGGGTATTGGACAAGAACGGTACTACCATTGTATCTCCGGAACTTGAGATGGGTCGTGCAAAGGAAGAGTCTGTTGACTGTAAGATAGTAAAATCGGAGCGTGGCAAGGGCTCACTTTCTACTTTGATTGATCTGTTAAAAGGCAAGAAGGTTTGTACAGACAGTAACAATTATGATATAATCCAGACACTCAAAAAATCTATTTCTGGTGTAAAATCTACTACAGAGCCATTTTACCGCGCAAGGGAGGTAAAGGACTCGGGCGAAATTAGCATCTTAAGAAAGGCATCTTCCATATTGGATGAAATGTATGAGCTTTGTGTTGATCAAATCAAAATAGGCCAGTCAGAGTCTGAGCTTCAAACCATCTTGATGTCATATGCAATGGAAAAAGAAGCATTTGCAACTGGATACAAGTCAACACTAAATCCTCTGATAATAGCTGGTGGACCAAACAGCGCATTACCACATGCACAGGTGACAAAAAGAAAATTTGCTAGTGGTGACATGATCGTAGTTGATCTAACACTACGATACAAGGGGTATGTCTCTGATGCGACAAGAACTTTTGGACTAGGCTCTGTCTCAAGTGAGGCAAAAAAAGTCTATGAAATTGTAAAACAATCACAGGAAGCTGGCCTGAAAGCAGTAAAACCAAAAACTTCTTGCAAATTAATAGATGATGTTTGCAGAAAAATAATCTCAAAGAAAGGCTATGGAAAATATTTCATCCACTCTACTGGTCATGGAATTGGATTAGAAGTTCATGAGCTGCCATGTTTAAGTCCATTAAGCAAGACAAATCTTGAAAAAAACATGGCAATAACAGTAGAGCCAGGAATTTACCTTCCAAAAAAGTTTGGTGTAAGAATTGAAGATTCTGTCATAGTAAACAACAAGGCAGACGTCATGCACAAGTTTACAAAAGATTTGATAATAATCTGAAACTAGATCATTTTACAATTTAGGCATAATTACGAACAAAAAATTGTATTTATGAAATGATTATGTTGTACTGTAGAGTAAATTAGCAAAATAACGAAGGAGAAACCAATCTAACCGAATAATTTCGGAATTCCTTTTGTAAATAAATGGTATATGATCATAATTCCAAAACCAAAAGTTACACCTCTGATAATTGGAATGACTGAAGTGTTTTTTATTTTTGGAACATATTTAGAATTTGGAAATTTTGATGCAAAATATGGAATCACTGTAAGGATGAGAGACAAGAACATAGACAATACCAAGAACAAAAAGAATATCATGTATCCAGAAAACAGCGATGTGATTCCAATATAGAAATCAACAGGTGTTGCATTTTTCCAATCTATCCCATAAGCATAATCGATCGCATCTTCAATTCCAATACCAGCTACAATACTTAATATGAAAACAATCAAAAACTTTGTTTCCTGTAACATTGATCTCAATTTGGAATAATAATATCTGACTATGTTGATTTACTTTAGTGTACTTCCTACAAGAATTCCGTTAGCCCAATAGAAACCTGTTTGACCCGAGGGCAAAATATCATAGGTATAAGATTCGTCGTATGAAACTCGTTCTATATTCTTTATTTGTGCTCCATCTAATATGTCTCCCACTTTTAGATCTCGCAAGAATCTACCATCCGCCGTCGGATGCCCAAGAGAACCAAATAACTCTCTGCTATCATCTAGAGTAACATGAACCATCATATGGTTAGAAGGCACTAGTACTCTACTTGTCTTCAAAATTACAGATGACTGCTTATGATCAAGATTATCTTCTGTCCACACCAGCATTCCACCGTGTAACTCTTTAATATTGACAGACCCATTTGGAGTATCAATCATGGTGTTTCCTGACAAACAAATGGGACAAAGACCACCTGGTACATAAGCAAACGTGGCGTTCTTGCCATGTATAGTGATTAAGAAAAGAGTACCTAGACATCTATCATCTACACTTTCTCCTAGGTGGAGAGTAATTTGTTCCTTGGATATTCCTCCCATCCAATAAATTGATTTTAGCCCAACCACATGATCTGCATAAATCTCCTGAACAAGAAAAGGACCATTATTTTGTCCATCGGATAAGGTAACTGTTGCTTTGTCAACGAGGTCCCATCGATATGTCATCAACTTGATAGCACTAGTTGGTCTAACACATGCAAGAAATGTTGATGATGGCCTTTTTAGCAATACAAGGCCATGAGGACATACAACTTCATCGGACGTTCTTCCGTATTCTGTTTGCCTTATCGGAGATAATTTCTTACCGTTTTGTGTTGCCTCTTGAATATCTGTGCCACGAATTTTCACATTTTTTATTATTGCCCCAGTAAGGTCGGCATTTGCTAGATGTGTATTTGTTAGATCAACATTTTGCATACTTGCGTATCTAAAATTTGCTGCGTCTAGCATTGCACTACTAAAATTTGCATAGTTTACATTTGAATGACTAAAGTCCGCTGAATTCAGAATTGAACCTTGTAATTGTGCATTCTGTAGGCTTGCGTTAGCAAAAACCGCGTTTTCTAAATCAGCACTTTTCAGCTCTACACCTTGTAAATCTGAACCGGCAAGATTTAACTTCATCCCTTCAACCATCTGTAGGTCAGCGTTTGATAGATTTGCATTTTGAAGATATGTTGCACTCATGCGAGCATGAATTATCATTCCATGAAGGTCTACTCCTTGCAGATTTGAGCCATCTAAAAACGAACCAGTAAAGTCAGCACTAGTAAGGTTAGCATATTCAAGATTTGAGTTCATAATACCAGCAATCTCTAGGTTAGCGTGGTAAAGGTTGGCATGACTCAGGTCTGTCTCATACAAGTTAATGCCTTTGAGATTTGCATATTCTAGGTTTGCCCCTGTGAGGTTTGCACCCTGCAGATTTGCTCCGCAGTAGTTTTGTAATGCACTACATGGAGGATGTGTAAAGTATGCGCCTTGCAAGTCTGCAAACTGTAGGTTTGCTTTATACAAATAAGCATCTGAAAAGTTTGCATTTCTTAAATTTGCTCCTGAAAAATTCATTTCATGTAAATCCGCACCAGAAAAATTCACACTCTCAAGGTTTCTTCCTGAAAGATCACATCCTTGCCAGTTTACTCCAGGACGAGGAAGTTCATTACAATGTTCCGTAATACTTGGATTCTTTGTAGAATTATTTTCTTCTTCCGCAAACACATCTTGAGTTATCATAGTTGTTAACAGAATTATTGTAGAACCTAAAAACAACATCTTCCAAGAATGGGATAACATTTCTTATACTTGAAAATCGAGGAACAGCTTATTAAATTTGGATTTAATCTATGTTTAATGAATTTGTGTAATCATGTATAGATTACGAAGCTGGTTTCGATGTAGTTCTGTTACTTGTTAGCATAGTCAATCATAGAGTCGCTTCTCTATCTCCTTTCTGAGCAGTTTGACTATCTTTAACTTATTTTTCCATCCTGACTGAATTATCATTTTTGAATCTATGATGATCACATTGTTATTGTCGGAATTTTCTTTGTATTTGTCTAAGCCAATATCGTTTGCCACCATAAGATCAGCATTTGATTCCTTTAGCTTCTTTCTTGCAAGACTAATCAATTTCCCTTTAGAAATATTGGTTTCTGCTTTAAATCCAACAAGAAAAACATCTTTCTGAATTTTCTTAATCTCATCAATGATTTTTGGAACCCGTTTTAATTTTAATACAATTTTTTCATGATCACTTTTGATCTTTGTTCTACTTGGTTTTTCCAAAGTATAATCAGAAGCTGCTGCAGCCAAAATCACAACATCAAATTTCTGTTTCATCTCTTTTCTGACCGCATTTAGCATTTCTTGGCCTGTTTCAACTCTTATTATCTTGGCACCTTTTGGAGGAGGTTCTGTTCCTGGACCATAAATGAAAGTGATCTTGGCACCAGCGGAAACAAGCTCGGACGCCAACAAAACACCAGTCTTGCCAGAGCTTTGATTCGTAATTACACGCACCGGATCAATGTATTCTATGGTAGGACCAGCAGTCATCAATACTTTTTTTCCTCTCAAAATAGACGAAGAGCCAAGCTTTTTGAGAACAAAATCAAGCACCTCATCAGGCTCGGCTGCTTTTGCCTTGCCCTCAACAAAGCTTGGAGAAATAAAATCAACTTTCTTTTTTAGAAATTCCATGTTTTTTACTACTGCAGGATTTTCATACATGGATTCATGCATGGCAAGCGCAATGACAATTGGTATCTTGGAACCCAGTCCCACACTTAACACAGTAGAGATTGGCGTGTCATCAATTCCATTTGCCAATTTCCCAAGTGTGTTTGCAGTACATGGATATACAACAATCAAATCAGATTGCTTGTAGTCTGCAACTTTGATGTGCTCAAGATCTCCTGTAAGCTGTGTAATTACCTCATTTCCTGTTGCCCACTTGAAATAGCTTGGCTTGATTAGGTTTGTTGCGGCTTTGCTTGCAACACAGATAACATTTGCACCATGTCGCATAAACAATCTTGCCAATTCAATTGCCTTGTATGCAGCAACACTTCCTGATATGCACAAGACAATTTTTTTCCCAGCAAACTCTGTACCGTCAGAACCTACTATATCTAGTGATGGGTGCTTACTCAACTTCTTTTTTCAACCTTTCAAACTCAGATTTTTCCATAGAAAAAGAATGTTCACTAGATGGAAACTTGCCAGATACCACATCATTTTTGTAAGACGTAACAGCCTTTACAATTTCACCAGAAAGCTCAAGATATCTTTTGGCAAACTTTGGTTTTATTTTTTCATACAATCCTAATACATCATGGAACACAAGCACCTGTCCATCACAATCTGGCCCAGATCCAATCCCTATTGTTGGAATTTTTATAGAGTTTGAAATAATCTTTGATACCTCTTTTGTTACCATTTCCAAAGCTATGCTAAAGGCGCCAGCTTCTTCTAGTGCCTTTGCAGCCTCGATCAGCTTTACTGCAGCATCTCTTGTCCTTGCCTGAACCTTGTAGCCTTCCTGTAAGGTGGTAGTCTGAGGCTGAAATCCAATATGGCCCATTACGGGAATGCCAACTTCTACTATTGCTCTTACAGTATCTTTTACCTCAAGGCCGCCTTCCAGCTTGACTGCATCTGCTCCTGCTTTTACTAGTCTGCCAGAATTTTCTATTGCCTGAGATTTGCTTGCCTGGTATGACATGAATGGCAAATCAGCAACAAGCATCGCATTTTGTCTTCCTCTTGCAACAGCTTCTGTAAAAAAACACATCTGCTCCATTGTTACCGGTATTGTATTTTCATATCCTAGCATAACCATTCCGCCACTGTCTCCCACAAGCAAGATGTCAATTCCCGCCTTGTCACAAAGCTGAGCTGCAGTATAATCATATGCAGTAAGGACTGTGATTTTTTTAGAATTTTTCATTGATAGTATGTCTCTTACAGATTTAGGCATGTGACATTCTCCAGAGGTTTTTTTTCACCAAACTGATTGATTCTGACAGGTTTTTCTTGTTGTCAAATTTTGTTCTTGAAAGATTTTTTTTATTCATGTTTTTTTTGGAATAATCAATTAAAATTTTCATTCCACGAATAACATTGTCCACAATTGTGATATCAGCTGTTTGCGCGGTTCTGGAGAGAGGATTTAGATCAAACGTGATTATTTTTTTTCCTAGTTTTTTTAGTGCAATTGTCCTGTCACCATCTTCAAGTGGTACCAAAACAACATCGGCAGAAAATATTCCGCGCTCATCAACAATTCTTCTTGCGCTGTCTAGCTTTGGAATTGTTCTGGAATGCCTGGGATCTAGTCCTAGGATCTCCTCTGCGCCATTTTTTTTCAGCACTCTAGCAATGTTTTTCTTTCTTTTTTCGGTTCCATAGAACAAATTGACCTCGATTTTTGCATCAACTATCTTTGCAAGCTGGATAATCTCTTTTGGACACAGTGCGGCAAAGTTTCCATTTACTGATATGATAGGTAATCTTGCCAAAATGAGAGCCTCTGAGGCAGCTTTTATGGCTCTCAGAGCATATTTTGAGGTCTTTTCCCCTATGAGATAATCAAACATCTCGCCTCTTCCATGAGCCAAAAGGCCCTCCTCTACCACCAAACCAGATTTGTATCCCAAAACTAGTTTTTCTCTGATATGTAGGGATGCAGCTCTAGGATGTGACTTTGGAATTAACACTAGGAAACCCTTGCCCCGCTAGTATCAATGCTTGATTTAATTACAATTCCATCATCATATTTTTTAAAAATTTCAATCACTTGATCCTCTTTTGATTTTGGAACTAGAGTAAAGACAGTTTCTCCAAACATTGCAACACCACACTTGAAACCGTTTTTTTGAAGATCTTTAATTACAGAACGCATTTTTGGTGTAATCACATTAACATATTTTGCAAACTCCAAAGACATGTCTAAAAATTCCTGATGATCTCTTGATTTGATTAGCTTGCCTACCATCTTTCCTCCAAGACCGTTTACTTTTGATAGATCATTTTTGATGAATTTTTTAGTTGAAATGGGAGAAAAACAAATCATTATAGCTGAAGAATCTGTGTGAATTTTTCTTAGTGAACCAATACCAGGCGCACCTTGTTTTGTTCTTATCTCAAAGCCTCCATGGTATGAAGATAATACAGTACCAAGACCTGTCTTGCAAAAAATTTCTGCCTTGTGAGCTATCTGCCCAATCTGGGTTCTTGAAAGATTTGTCTGCAATGCTTTGTTTAATGCAAATGCCAAGCTTAGTGCAACAGCACCACTTGAGCCAAGCCCATAACCAACTGGAATTTCAATCTGATGCTCTACATCTATATGGTAATTTTCTTTTACAAGATTGAAAAATTCACCAATTACAAATTCAGAGACTTGGGTGTTATCTGACTGATATCCTGTAATTTTTATTTTAAAACTAGGTTTTTCAGAACTTGAAACACTGACACGCGTAGTAACACCTTCCTTTATGCAAAATCCCGCCCCAATAGAACCCTGAAGCTCAGGTCTTCTCTCATCTATCTCAGCTTTGAAAAATCCTGTTATATGACCCGGACAGAAGGCTACTGCCTGCATGATGGAATTTAAATTTGAGTAAAATATAAAAATGATGATTAAATTATTTATATTGATTTAAATTGACTAAATTTATTCGGCGCCTACAAAAAATTGGCAGCAGCATTCTGGTTTCACTGCCAAAAGAATGGATTGATACAAACAAGCTAGAAAAAAGTGATGAAGTTGAAATAGAAACAGGCTCTGACAGTCTTTCCATTACTCTATCAGGAGATATCAGGCAGCCAAAGGAAGTAACAATATCATATCCTGTTTCAAAAGAAGAAAATGTTATTGCAGATATCACGGGTGCGTATCTTCTTGGATATGATATAATCAAGATAAAAGGTAAATCAACCATTTCAATTGAAGACAGGGAAAAGATCAGAACGTCAATGCGTAGATTGGTTGGCATGGAAATTGTTGATGAAGACTCGGCAAACGTAAATGTGCATTTTTTATTGGATGCAACAACGCTTAGTCCAGAAAAAATTCTAAAACGCATGAGCTCAATTGCCCTTGGAATGTTTCGTGATACATTAAGCACATTGACATCTGACGACAAGACCGTATTGCAAACAATGGTAAACCGTGATGACGAAATAGACAGACAATATTTTCTTCTTGTAAGATTGATTCGAAGTACCATGGTTGACAGGAAACTTGCCAACGCATTAAATCTTGAAAACATTGACATTCTAGATTACAGAATAGCAGCAAATCTTCTTGAGGCTGCAGGTGATACGATAGTAGAGCTTGCCAACTCGCTTGTTGGTTTGTCATTAATGCCATCTAATATCAAAAAGATCTATGATGTTGCAAAGGAAATTGAAAAAATTCATGAAAAGTCAATTGAGGCATTCATCAGTCATAACAGATCACTTGCAATTGAAGCCATATCGCTTCATAGGACATATCACAAGAAAATTTCTGAGATTCGCTCCTTACTTGAGACAAAAAAACAGACTTCTATAGACCTTTTTGACATTGTTTATTCCTTTGATAGAATTGCACGCTGTTGGAACGATATAGCTGACCTTGTAAAGCCAGTATATACGTAGCCACAAATCATATGTCAATAAATTAAGCATTAAGTGAAAGATGTCCAAAATGTAAAGGACGGGAACTTGACGTTCAATTCAAGACAATGGACGTCTGAATCGTGAGCAATTTATTTAACCTCATAAAATACATGATAAATGAAGTCTGATCAATTTTTTGTCCCCCTAGTTGTCTTTATTGCTATAATCGGAATTTGGGCTGTTGCACCAAGTATTGCTCATGCAATGACATCAACTACAACAATAACACCAACAGATCTAACTGCAACAGCAGTATCTCCGACTCAGATCAATCTTTCATGGAATGCACCAACACAAAACTATGGAAAAACTATTGTTGGTTACAAAATTGAACAAAAGTTAAGCAGCGGTAAATATTATACACTAGTAGAAAACACGGACAGAACAATTACCACATATTCTCTTACTGGATTGACAACCGGCACTACATACACTTACAAAGTATCAGCAGTTTACTCTGATGACGCTAGTACAGATCCATCAAATGCGGCATCTGCAACTCCAACTACAACATCAACACCTCCGCCAACTCCCTCTCTTACATCTCCAATTACAAACGTAAAATTTGACTTTACACCGTCTAATGGAGTCACACTAACAGCTGTCATCATAACACAAAGTGATTATCAACAATTACAATATGCAAAAAATTCCAGAAGTGTAATTACTAATGCGCTACCAACAACGGAAACAATAAACAATAATTTGGCTGGAATTCTAACATACCAGAATTATCATCTAAGCCCAGATTCTGTACCTGGGCCACTTATGGCAAAAGCAATATCTACATCTCAGATCAACCTTTCTTGGCTTCCGCCATTAGAGAATTACCAACAAAAAATAGTTGGTTACAAAATAGACCTGAAACAAGCTCCAGATGATTATGTCATAATAGATGACAATACAGGTAATGACACTACAACATATTCAATTGTGAATCTAAAAAATTACACTACTTACACTTACAGGGTAGCTGCCATCTATTCTGATCATACTACTAGTAATCCGTCAAACGAAGTTTCAGCAAGTACACTTCAATCATTACAGCCTACCCCCAAACCCACACCAACGCCGACTCCAACACCTCCACAACCTACACCAACACCGCAACCTGTGATAAATGTAAAATTTGACTTTACAGCATCTGATGGAAGCACACTAACATCCGTCATAATAACACAAAGTGATTATCAACAATTACTAGTCATAAAAGATCCTAGAAGTTTAATTTCTAATGTAACAGAATCAACAAACACCATAAACAATAATCTGTCAGGTCTTCTCAGATATCAGACAATTCATTCTCCTCAAGGAACTACACCTACACAACAGACAAACTATACTCCGCCAACTCCGAACACTACTGCTCCAGATAATAAACTAGTAGATGGTGTGATTACAGCAGTAGTGGCATCAGGAGCAGTATCTATAATCACCTGGTTTGTTAGAACAAAAATTGCAAAAAAAATAGCAAAAGAGTACTACTTTACATTGGAAAAGATCATTGAGGATGGAACTCAGCATATAAGAATTAGAAACAGCGGCCCTACAATAGAAGACTGTATTATCTTATGTGCAGGAGTGGCATGTGTTTGGACTGACACAAAAACAGATAAACCAAGACACGTCTATGAGGGCAGTATTTCTGTAGTAAAACTGCCTGATGAATTTGGGAATAATCCATTGATTAGCGTTAAGAGCGGCAAGAAAGTTCTAAAAAAGACTCAACTTGATGACATGGCTTATGGCTAAATATATCTAAATAAATAAAAATTTGGGAAAGATATGTG
>JBOGQR010000038.1:0-11557 GCA_050749225.1 Nitrosopumilaceae archaeon
GAACCTGTTGTTTTCTCATATGTGCGACATAAACTAGCTTACGACTATCATCGTCTCCGAGTAAAGATTGGAACACCTGAAGGGATAGATCCTATCGATAAATTTGATAATAGTATCTTTAAGAGCCTTAACAATATTCTAAAATCAATATTAGGTATACGATTGTATCTTAATCGACCTGATGATAATTCATTAAATTATGTGATGAATTTTCTTGATGAAAAGATGGGGCGTCCAATTAATGTAACCGACTTGAGTGCTGGAGAGAAAGGAATAATTCATTTTATTTTTAGCATTTACGGATTTGATCTTGAAAATGGTGTAATGATAATTGATGAACCAGAATTGCATCTTCATCCACAAATTCAAGAAAAATACATCGACATACTAAACAAAGCAATAGATGATATGAAAATGCAATTTATTGTTGCTACACATTCACCTATATTAGTTAATTCTAAGACCATATCCAATGTAAAACGATTTTATAAAAATGAAAATGAGTTTACTCAAGTCATTACTTCACAAAATAAATCAGAACACCATAATTTGGTTAAATATTTAGATTATACCAAGGCAACCCAGATCATGTTTTCAAATCATGTCGTAATGGTAGAAGGGGAATCTGATGGGTATGTCTTTCAACATTATTATGAGAATTATAAGGAACGAAAATTAATCAATAGAAATTTGAATTTTATTCATATTGTTGGTAAAGATTCCTATAATGATTGGAAAAAATTTTTCGATGATTGGAAAATTACTTCATTCTTCATTAGAGACCTTGATAATTTTGGCGGTGGAGATAACGGTATACAGAGTAAATATTTAGAAAATATCTATATTCTAAAACAAGGAAAATTAGAAACCTATATTGGCAAAGAAAAATCAGAGAAATTTCAGAACGCAGTAGATTTTTGTGAAACACGATATTCGAATTGGTTTCAAGCGCCCAAAAATGCTGACAAAATTATTGAATGGGATGGAATATTTGGCAACATATTGAGCAAATTATAATTTGTTTTCAGGTTCATACTTTTCATCATCATAAAACTCGAATCCTTTAAGACTCAGACTCTCACAGGTCTGCATCAGAAGATTTAGTATTCAAGTAATAGTATTCTAAAATTCTCTCTGTTAAGTTTCGGAAGATGGACTTCATTTTTATACACAAATATTTTATGGTTCAATTCCTTTCGATAATTGCTTTCAAAATGTCAATTCAAGCTGATGCTGTAACACTGAAGAAATTAGTATTAGCAAAACAGTTATTTCATCGTGCCTTAATTCAATCAAATTCTCTTAGTAATATAGATAAAATAATGTCAGTCATTATGTTTGATTTAGCCACAGAAACAACACTAAATTCAATTATATCTTCTTTAGATCCTCAAAAAACCGCGTCAGATGGATTTCCTTCATTATTAAACCAAGTGGATGATTTGATATCTAAGAAAGGATTAGGAAATATTCCCGATAGAGCAAACATTATTCATGTTCATAACATACGTAATGATGCACAACATGATGCACGTTATCCTAACAATAGTGAGATAAGTGACTGTCAAACTTATACGAGAGATTTTCTACAAAAAATATCTCTACTAATATGGAATTTAGATTTTGATAGGATCAGTATGGCTGATTTAATACAAAATCAAAAAATTCAAACATATTTGAAAAAGGCGGAGAATGCTTTATTGAATAAAGATTACAAAATAACTGTTGAACAGTCAGTAATAGGATTTGAAAAAACTTTGAACTACGTAGGTAGAGCAATAGTAGGTTCTGCATATTTTTCTTCATCCTCATCTATTGTAGTTAGTGATTCATTTGGGAGAGATCCAAAACCAGATCGAAATTTAACTAATACCATAGAGAAAATGAGTGATACACTACGTCTAGTTTCCTTAGGTCTTAATTTACTAGATTATAAGAAATTTAAGGTGATTAGTGGAGAACCGTTATTTTCAATTGGAAATGAAGACCCCGTGGATTTCCATGATACAAAAGAAAATCTAACTCAGGATGATGCAGAATTCGCTTTCGCTTATGCAGTTGATTCTATTTTAATGGTAGAAAGTAGAGTTGGCGATATAGAAAAACCGTTTGGTAAAGATTATCTCTCATGGTATTAATTTAGAATAGATTTAAAATCTAATTAGTCAGCATTCATCAAAATAATCATGTCAGTAGACAGGGAAGAAATTCAATGGAAATTTCAAATTTTATCTAATCTTGTTAATTCATCCATCGAACGTCTAGAACAGGAACGACAAGAAATTGTAGATGGTAGGAATGCATTCGAAAGAAGATCAATTCGTTATAGAAACGAGTTTCTATCAGGAATTGGTTTTTTCATCTCATTAATAATGGCATTAATTACTATTGACATTTGGCCAAAACACTATATTTTATATGTAATTTTTACTGTTGTTATTGGGTTAGCAATTTTTACTCTTTTTAACGAATTAATGTATTGGAAAATTAAAAAGTATTCTAAACTAATTAATTTATTCGATACAATTGATGTTGATGAATTAATTAATTTTCAAAATCAAATTTCAACTATGGCAATATTGGACACAATATCGATCAATCAAATCAAGATTTTTACAGTCTATTACAGTTTATTGACAGCAATCGCATCATATGAAATTGGATATCAAGCTCATAAATTACTAAAGACGATGCTTCCATCTCAGGAAGAATATCTTGAATCATATAAAATTGCAAAGTCTTCAATCGAAAATTATCGTAAATCTGATTTCATATACTCTATTTCTCGTATAGAGAAGTTTATTCATGATTTTGAAAAATATAATAATTCAAAGAATCTAAAATAGAAATATATCAGTAAGAATTTTTCTTGAGATAACCTTTAGTTCCCATCTTATTGATTCTTCTCAATATTCTATCTGCAACATCAATATCGTATTCTTTTCTCATGTGTTCCATGAAGTTCTTCTTACCCTCCAAACTTTTCTTTATCATTAATTATGGCATCTTCACAGCGTAAATCTACATGTTAGTTTGATTGTTACATCAGTTATAACACAAAGCTTCAACTTAAAACAACTAAGTTCACTGTGTTATGTTACAAAGTGGAGATGTTAGATGTTAGGAGTAACATGTTATGCCATGTTAGGAACAAGTTATAGCATATTTTGCAAATGTTACAAAGTTTGTTCCTAACATTTTGTTACACAATATCACAATACAATACATCAACATTACAATACAATACACAAACATACCAATAGACCTTATAACTGGAAAAATATAGCCAATTCTAGCAACAATACAAAAGTTATTCCTACGATTATAATACAAGTTACGGCTAAATCAGAAAAACTCTATTCCTAAGCTATACAATAATACAACTAAACCTTATGCCTAAGCTTATGACCAGATTTTCATGTTACAGCTTTAGTAGCCTGTTTAGTAGCCAAATACTACTAAATCATTCCTGTTTAACTTCTTGCGGAAGAATGTAAATGCTACTAATCAATAAAAATTATTTTGAATTGTTTCTTGGAGAAATGCTCAAAAATAAAATTTCAGTACAACCTTTTCCTTGCACGGTTACAAAATTAGAATTTCATGCGAAATCTAATCTTGTTTGTCTTCAACATATTGTTTTATGGCTTTATTAATTACTTCAGGTTCTATTTCATACGGCATACCATCAGGTTTGATAAGTTGAATTCCTACACCCTCAACCATATGTGCAAACATTTGTACGAATTGATGATCCAATTCAAATTTTTCTTTTACGTTTTCTAACTCAATTTTTAGCTGGTCTTTTTCAGATAATTCATTTTTCATTTCTGCCATTTTGATTTTGTTACGCTCAGAATCATCTATTGTCAAATCAATTATGGCTTTGACAAATTCATTAAAACATTGATCTCTTGTTGGTTTCAGATACACCCCATCTAATCCATTTTTATGTGCCATTAATTTTTCAGCGATGTTTGAATTTACAGAATTATTCATCTTTAATATTCCATTAAATCTTTTTCGGAATCCATAGCTTGTTGCCTTGTTATACCTCGCACCTGTTTTTGTTCTTTCAATTCCAGCAGCTTTTAAAAGATAAGTTATGATGTGTTTCAGGCTTGTTACAGAAAGGTAATCATTCTTAACATTAAACGCATCATCACTGTTTGTAAATATTGGTGACTCGTCAGTGATGTCTTCACCGTTTAATTTTCTCGATTTTATGTAGTCGTCTAATGCCTTACTAGCTTCAGGAGTAAGGAAACTCCAATAGGCTTCGTCTGAATCATCATAGATTTTTACAGCTTTGCATCCACTGTCAATATTTTCAAGGTGTTTCATTCTTAGGACTGGATCAGCGATAGCATTAGGTCTCACGCCTGTACTGGCTAGGAAATGGATTAACGCCCTTGTTCTTAATTTCGTAGTGCAGTTTAACATTCTTCTAATCTCTTCAGTAGTAAATGGAGCCTCTCCGCCCATCCTCCCTTGCTTACTTGGTATGAGATTCCTTAATACTCGTTTATGGTAGGATTTTTTGTTCATGTCTAGGAACAATAGAACTGGGGCTAGTCTTGTTTTGATCGAAGAACCTTTCAATCCCTTTTCTTCCAAAAATAAAAGATAATCCTCTAATGTTTTTTGTAATTTGTCAACATCAAATAAAATGATTTCATCGTATGTGTTGCATTTAGTAAAACTCAAAAATTCTTTCAAGAGATAATGATAAACCACTTTGGTTTTTGGTGACTTGATAGCTTTGTCAAACAGTCTGTATGATCTATCATTCTCTAATACTTGCACAATTTCTTTTTTGTCTAACATTATATAAAAAGGTAAAAACTCTGTGACTTATAACGAAATTTAAAGCAATGGTACTTTCGGTATGACTACCAAGAGGGCTCTTCTGAAATAACAAGACCGTCTTTTGTCTGTGAAATGCCCATTATCTTGAGCGTATTTTGTGCAGTAGGGGTATTTCTTTCCAGTAACTTTTTAGCTACTTCTAGGCGAGATCTTTTTTCAAGGTGTTGTCCCACCTTGTATTTTCCACGCATTGTTATTGGGATTACCTTAATTATTGCAACTTCGTCTACGACTTTCATCTCTGGACTAATGCTTTCATAGCCTCCTTCTGGCTGATATTTTTTCATCAATGAATTAAGGGCAAGCGTTTTTTCTTTTCTATCATTGACTATGGTGCCAGTCCCTTTGATTACTACACTGATGTAAAGCGTGTCTGCTTGTGAGGCATCTGTAGGATGTGTAAAATACGATGGAAGAAACTCTAGACTTTGGTCTACTTCAAAACCAACCTTGTTATTTTGCTTGATATTTTCAAGTTTTTCACCTTTAGTGTGAGAATGCATGTATATTGCATCATTCACAAAAACAAAATTCATTGGGATTATCTGTGGATACCCATCTTTGTCAATACTGCAGATTCTTCCAGTTTCCTGTTGATTTAGGAATGCGATCAATCTTTCTTTTGATTTAATCTCAAGCCTGCCTAATAGTTGCATAAATTTGATTATTAGGATTGATATTTTTGTATATGTTTTTTAAAGATAATATGTGAGTGTATTCCATTAATGGGCATGCTGATAAAAGACCTTTTTTCAGATTTTAGAGCATTTTTAATTGCAGGCAGTGCAGTGATCGCATTCTCACATTTTATTTATACTTTGTTTGGAGTCACCATTCCGTCAACAGTTTGGGTTTTTTTCAAAGAATTTGGCGCTGCAGTGATTATGATATCAGTCTTTGTCTTTGCTATTGCATGGTTACTAAAAGCAAAGCCACACAAAAGGCCACAACATTATTTTGTTGTACCGTATGATGTGTTTGGAAGCCAATCAAAAATAGAAGGACTAAGAACGGAATTTAAAACTCATGATGTAGCATGGAGCTTTATGAAAAATTACAAAAAATCCTATCCACTTTATAACTTTGCTCTTGTCTCAGATCTTCCAAACTCTGACAGAAAAACAATCTTTAGATACATCTAGTTATTTTCTGGTTCGTTTTTGGGTTTTTTTATGTTTAAAATGATGCCAAAGGAAAATCAAAAATCCGATTACCGATGAGACGATGGTGCCAACTCCGACTACTGGTGCAATGAAAAAGTTACCAATCCAAATTCCCTGCGCATCACCTATCTCCATCATTCCTCTTTGTCTAACAAACACATTTAGCGAATCATCTAATGAGTAGCTTTTTCCTAATTTATCTACATATGTGCCATTTAGATGAATATTTGCGTGGATTGGAATACTAAGATCTTTTTGTGTTTGTACTACAAATTCAAAATTAGTTGATTTTCCTGCTTCAAGATTTGTTAGAGAATAAAATTTTTTCCCATTTAATGCCACTTGAGACGAATCAACACTGATCTGTATGTTCTGCGCCTCGCTTCCCTGGTTATTTATTTCACCTGTAATTGAAAATGGTTCACCGGCAAAGACTTCATCGGGGGCCTTGGTATTTAGTAGAATCAAGGGTTTTGATTGGGTATTTAGCTCTATTGCTTTAGTAAATGAATTTTTTACAGGTTTTTGATCAAAAAAACCTTTAATGAAATACTCTACCTCAACATTTGCAAGAAAGCTTCCATCCGGAGTTCCGTTTTTCACCTGTGCATTAAAATTATTTCCAAGAGTAGAGTCTTTTGGAAGGTTATCTATGCGGAACTGATTTTGTGTCATGTTTAACTCTGGAGAAGAGATAGTAACTGTAATGTTTGATACCTGGTCTACAGTGGTTTTTGCCAGAGCTGAGAGGACAAAATTATCTTGGGTGGTTAAAATATCAGGATAATTCAAAATGATTTGGATGTTAGGATCCGATATTGTATTTTGTGCTCCGTATGCAGAAATGAAAAAAAATGGCACAAAAAGTAATGGAAGATAATGTTTCATTGGCTAAAATTAAAAATCCTAACTTATATTGTTTGAATTATTTTCTGGGATTGTCGAGTTCTTTAAAGTATGGAATTACCGTTGATGCAAATTTATCTAATGATCCAAAGTATCCAGAACCCCAAAATCTGACAATAAAGTGATTTACTCCAGCTTTCATGAATTTTTCAAATACTGGAATGATGTCATCAGGGGTGCCCATGCCTATTGATGAGCGTGCTACCTTGTCAGGAATTGTTTGTGCAGCTTCACGCATTTTTACTATCCATTCTTGATTTGACATTGAATACTCCGTAAAATATTTTTTAAAATCAAAACCTTGCACATCAGGTATGTTGTGAACTTTTAATATCTCTGGTTTGAAGAGGCTTACTTTAACAGCATTTTTCATTTTTACCCATGCTTCTTCTGCATCATCTGAAAAGTATACATCAATGTCTACACCATATTGAAAGTCTTTTCCATCTCTTCCGTTTTCCTTCATTGAATCTTTTATTGCCTTTGCATGCACTTCAAACAATTCAGGAGTATATCCAATTGGTATCCAACCATCTCCATATTTGCCACACAATGCCAGTGTCTTTGGAGCCCCAGCTGCCATGTAAATTGGTGGATGAGGTCTTCTGATACTTTTTGCTTGAAGGCAGGCTTCTTCAAGCTGATAAAATTCTCCATTAAAACTAACTCTGTGTTCTGGAGATGAACCAAAAAGTAATTTTATTACTTGAAGTTGTTCTGCAAATCTTGCTACTGG
This sequence comes from Nitrosopumilaceae archaeon, assembly GCA_050749225.1. GTDB lineage: Archaea > Thermoproteota > Nitrososphaeria > Nitrososphaerales > Nitrosopumilaceae > TA-20. The sequence goes on from JBOGQR010000038.1 coordinate 7,675, forward strand.
TTTATCCCACTGAATTTTAAATTCTTTAATGTTCTGAGCTTCACCTGCGCCAATACCTAATGTTCCCCTCCCATGAGAGACTCTGTCCAAAGTTATTGTTGCAAGTGCAATATTTGATGGGTGTCTTCTTACGGCATCTGTAACACATGTTCCAAGTTCAACTTTATTTGTAACAGAAGCAATTGCAGCAAGCATAACCCAAGGATCATTTACGATAGCATGATTCCATTGTGGTACGTTTGAATGATCCATGTACCAAATTGACTCGTATCCTGTCCTGTCTGCTAAAACACAAGAAGTAAGAATCTGATCTTCGGTTAATCCAAGTCGTGCAACATTTAATCCAAATTGAATTCCAAACTTAACCATATTTTCCTAGTCCTATAACAAGAATGACAACTAAATGTGGTATTTAAGTTTAGTAAATTATATGAAAATTAGATTTTTTTATTAAAGAAAAACAATTAAACTGCTATTTTTTTATAAGTTCCCGTTTGTAATGTCCTTTAGTAATTGGATAACATCTTCTTTTGTGACAGGAATTGGGTTTGGATCAAGATGACCTCTGTCTGTCATAACAACATCTGCAGCTTGGTCTAGTGGAGCTTTCAAACTAAGGCGGTCAAACTTTAATTTCTCTACGACCTCTTTGAATTGCTCATAGAAAACAGATTTGTTAAATCTATGTGCAACTGTTGTACAAGATGAAAGGGAATAGCCGTGAGGAACTCCTTCATTTGAATATACGTAAGAAAGGGCATGTCCCAAAGTAGTTGATGCATTTCCAAAACCGATTCCTGATAACATTGAACCATAAGGATAGTTTTCTGGTTTGTTGTTTATTATGGCGTCATATAGTACATCAAATGCTGCTTTGCACATGGTTTTGGTAAACTCATTACCTTTTTTGCTATCGTATCCCTCTGTTGCTTGAGCACATGCATCACAAACAGAATTTTTGACAATTGCTTCAGGTGTTCCTTCTAAAAAGTATGAATCAACTACTGCCATGTCTGCAAGGAATTTCTCATCTTGCAAAAGTTTCTTTTTTCCATCAAATTTTAAGACACAATATGTAGTCATCTCACTTCCAGTTCCAAATGTTGTTGGTATGAGAATTTTTGGAATCTTTAATTCTGATGCAGCATATTTTGCGACATCCTGAGAACTTCCTCCACCTAATCCAATTATTGCAGAAAGGTTTTTTGTTTTATACTCTGAAATTACTTTTTGAACCGTCTCAATTGATGGTTCAGGTTCGACTTTATCAAATAGGAAATGATCAGTTATCTTCATTCTGGCAAGCCATTTTGATGACACATCTGGCGGTGCTGTGGTTACAACAAGGGCATTTTTTGGATAATCTGCTTCCGAAAGAGCATTTTTTCCGAATTTTATTACTTTTGGTATTCTAATAACATTCATAATAAAAGTTAGATTTTCAATTATTATTATACCTACGGAAAACGTATGTTAAATAACTTTGATACGTATGGATGCTATCAAAATGAAACGCAGTTTGCTACTGTTTGAAAGTGCAGTAAAGTCAAGGCTAGCAGTTTAAATCCATTAAAAACAAATCCCTCCAATATGCAGATTGGTATTCATGTATCCATTTCGGGTTCTATAGATGTCTCGGTTGATAATGCTCTTGCAATGGGGTGCACGGCTTTTCAGATTTTTACTAGAAATCCACGTGGTTGGACGGCAAAACCACTTTTGAAAAAAGATATAACAAATTTTAAAAAAAAATTGAATGCAAGTAGGATTGATAGATTTGCAACTACGGCCCATATGCCATATTTGCCAAACTTTTCTTCCCCAGAAGAGGTTTCATTTCGAAGATCTATGAACTCATTGATTGAAGAGGCAAAAAGATGCAGCAAACTTGGTATTCCGTATCTTGTAGCTCATATTGGTAGCCACAAGGGTGCAGGTACCAAAAAAGGTATAGAAACAGTAATCAAGGCATTCACAAAAGCAGCAGCAGAAACACCAAAGGATGTTACTATTCTTCTTGAAAATAATGCAGGACATGAAAATAGTATAGGTTCAAATTTTGAAGAACTCGCCTTCATTTTTTTCCAATTGAAACCATTAGATAGATTTGGTATCTGCTTTGATACATGTCATGCGTTTTCAGTAGGATATGACATGCGTACTAAGAAGGGAGCTTCTTTTATGATTGAAAAGTTTACAAATCTTATAGACGCTAAATATATCAAGATAATTCATCTAAACGATTCAAAAGGAGAACTTGGTTGTAGAACCGATAGACATGAACACATTGGACTAGGACAAATTGGTGAGACCGGCCTTTCATATGTAATCAAATTTGCTAAATCTAAAAAAATTCCAATCATTTTAGAAACCCCTATAGATGAAAGACGTGACGATGTTGAAAACATAAAGAAAGTAAAAGAATTGGCTTAGTTACACATTTAGAAATTAAACACGTGGTAGTTTGTTCAATTAAAACATAATATACAATAATCATATGTTTGTTAATCACTCCGACCTATGATAATAAAAAATTTCAAAGAACTTGCAACAAACTGTGAAAAAAAAGATGTATTAGACATTTTAGAAGCAGGACTTAATGCAGCATTACCTGATAATACATTAAGAAAAATTGTGAAAAGAGACAGACTTGTTATAGGTAAAAATACTATTTTGCTCTCAAAATACACTCGAATTTTTATTATTGGATTTGGTAAGGCTGCCGATTCCATGACAAAAACAGTCTGTTCACTAACTCGAATTAATGGCGGTATTATAGTGATTCCGTCCAGTACACAATCTGTACTGATAAATAAAAAATTCAAGATTTTTCATACAGGTCATCCTATACCAAATAAACAGAGTGTTCATGCGGGAAAGCAAACTATTGAATTTCTAAAAAATAGAAAACCGTCTGATTTTATAATATTTTTAATATCTGGTGGAGGTTCTTCACTACTTTCCCTGCCAGACGGCATATCACTTAGGGACAAAAAAATTGCTACTAGTTTATTATTAAAATCAGGTGCAAACATACACGAAATAAACTGTGTAAGAAAACATCTTTCTAAAATAAAAGGAGGAAAACTAGCAGAAAATCTTTCATGTAACGCAGTATCACTTGTAATGTCTGATGTTGTTGGTGACGACTTGTCAGATATAGCATCAGCACCTACATATTTTGATGATACTACTTTTAAAGACGCAGATAAAATATTAACAAAACATCGTCTTAAAAAACACATGCCATATGGTGTTATAAAAAGACTAGATCATGGAATTTGTAATAAAATACAGGAGACTCCTAAATCTTCAAAAATAAAGAATTACATTATTGCCACAAACAATGATTGTCTTGATGCGATGGTAATAAGAGCACGACAACTTGGATACACTGTAAGTACAATGCATTCTGTATCTGGGGACATACCATTTGTATTAAAAAATCTACTCAAATCATCTTCAATGAAAAAACACACTTGCCTTATTTTTGGTGGTGAACCTACTGTAAAAATATCTGGAAATGGAAAAGGTGGAAGAAATCAAGAGCTAGTTCTATCCATATTACATAAAATCCAAAAAAATAGAAAAAATGCTGTAATTGCATCATGTGGAACTGATGGAAAAGATGGAAATACTAACGCCAGTGGAGCAATTATACAAACTTCAAAAGATGGAATTACTGGCATACAAAATTTTCTTAAAAACCATAATTCATACTATTTCTTTAAAAAGCATAAAGGTTTGATATTTACTGGGTCTACACACACAAATCTTATGGATATTGGTGTATTGCTAACTAGACAATAGCTTTGTAGCAATGTTTTGAGCTGATTCAATTATTTCAAATTGAATTTGAAGATTTCGTTGTTTTATCATCTGT
>JBOGQR010000039.1:0-11550 GCA_050749225.1 Nitrosopumilaceae archaeon
AATGTGAAGAATTGCGAAATCCAGAGCTAAAAACAGAGCCAGTAGCTGTCTGTGTATTTTCTGACCGTGGTGGTGACAGTGGTGCAATAGCCACTGCCAATTACATTGCAAGAAAGTATGGAGTTAAATCTGGAATGCCCATAAAATTTGCTAAGAAAAGATTAGAAGGAGTACCTAACGCGGTTTTTTTGCCCACCGATTTTGAATACTATTCAATTATATCAGAAAAGACGATGGATACAATAAAAGAATTTGCAGATATTTTTGAATACGTGGGAAGGGATGAAGCATATCTTGATGTATCAGCAAGAACCGAGGGAATTTTTGACAAGGCCTCCCATCTGGCACAGCAACTAAAAAACGCCGTTAGAAATTCATCAAAACTTTCTTGTTCAGTTGGAGTATCATCAAACAAGCTTATAGCAAAAATTGCCTCAAATTTTAAAAAACCAGATGGGTTAACTGTAGTGACTCCAGAAAAAAGTGAAAGTTTCCTAGATTCTCTGCCAATCAGAACTATACCAGGGATTGGAAAAAAAACAGAAGATGTGTTTACAGGGATGGGTTTAGAGACAATTTCTCAGTTAAAAAAATTAGATGTGTTTTCGCTCAATAGTAAATTTGGTAGAAAAATTGGCGCATACATTTACAATGCAGCAAGGGGTATTGACAATGAACCCGTTTCTCCAAGACATGAAGCTAGCCAATACAGTCGAATAATCACATTAAAACAGGATTCAAAAGATTATAATTTTTTAGCAAAAGATTTGGAAAGACTCTGTGATGACATTTATTCTGTCATAATATCTGACAACATTACATTCAAATCAATCGGAATACAATTTGTACAATCAGATCTATCAAACAAAACTAAATCAAGAACTCTAAGAAATCCCACATCTAGTCTTGATGAGCTCAAAAAAACTGTCATGCAACTTCTAAATGAATCTTTAGAAGACCAGCAACTTTTAATACGAAGAATTGGAATCCGTATATCTGATCTTTCAAAAATCTCCGGTCAGGACAACATAACTAGATATTTCTAGAATAAACCCACGTGTGATGCCAATCTTTTATGTTCTTCCGGAGTAATCCACTCTACAAGAAGGTAATCTAAAATCTCTTCATTGTTCATTCCAAGATTTTTTGCTTCCAAAACTGCTATCTCATATGCTTCAATCTCAGTTGGTCTATCAACATATGCGTATGATTTGTCATACAGATCAATACCTTGTCTTTGTTGCATTACATGCACAAGCTCATGAATAATATCGAGATAGAGTATTTTTGAATCAGAGTTTTGTAAATGTCTAAATCCAATCACAATTGACGCATCGTCATTTTTTACATACATGTAATGATCACTTTCTTCAACAATTACTTTGGTTTTTAAAAAAACATCATCAAGTTCTTCTTTTGTTTTGAAAACTTGGGCAAGAATAGATACTTGTTTTAACCCGTCAAAAAGTTCAGCAAGTGAGTAATCTCCAGGAGTTATGTTTCTATTGATTTTTATCATGTTCTTGTTTAGATATTTCAAGTTTTTTTATACGTTTAGTTTCCACAGCTGTCACTATAAGTAGAAAGATAAACAACCATGGCAGAAACATTATTTCACCTGCGATACCATGAAATGATTCAAACTCGTTTACGTTAGTTGATACTTTTAGCACAAAAAGAGATAATGAAAATATTCTAATCACGTTTACTCCAATTGTACCTATAACACCAAGTACAAAGTACATGGCTTTTCTATTTCTTGGAATGTTCATTTTGAGCAAAAATGCCATCATTACAAGCGAGTAGATTATGATGCTATGTACACCTGCGGAAGGCCAGAATACTTGCAAAGCAAACGGACCATGTTCTCCAATTAAAAGCATAATATTCGAATGTGCGCTGGCAACACCTAGATGAAGTGAATTTATTAAAAATACATCAAAATTTACTAGATATGGTACAACATATTGTAAAGGTCCTAATGAATCATAAGGAAAGAATGCGTCAAGTGACAAAATTATAGCTGTGCCAGTTGCATATATTGGTCCTGCAGGAGATATTCTTATCCATTTTTTCCCAAACAATATTGTCATTGATGCAATAAAGAAAATTGCCATGACAATAAAATCCCACATCCAAGCCCAAGAATCAACTAATTGAACGTTAAAGTTGGGCGCAATAGAAATTAAATAATCATGCAATCCAGCTTTTAGACTTACTAGATAGATGATCGTGATGACAGCTAGTGGAATTATTGCAATTAGTCTTTTTTTAGGAATGATTAGTTTTAGACCTACAAGTTCTGCAGCAATAAATGCCATTGCAAAAAGAAATCCGCCCCTGCCTTGATTCCAGCTCAAGCTAAAAGAGTCTGGAAACGCAGCTAAAGCAAGAATTGTAGGACTTGCAAGTATCAAGATTGCATAGATCACGGTTTTGTTCTGCATTAAATAAGTAGAAATTTGTGGTAAATAAAAACTCTAGTAACTAGAAAAAGTCTGAAATTGATTTTTGTTTTCTTGCCTTTTGCAAGTTACTTTTTGCAACCCATTCTTTCTTATCTATACTCAAACTTTTGCAGGCAAGATCAAGACCCTCATCAAAACTTGAAACTAGAATTGGTTTTTGTTTTAACGCCGTTCTTACTCCTTCCCGTACTTGCCAAACTCCTACAGGTACGGCATATTCTGGTCTTATTTCTCGCAATACAAGTGCTGCTGCCTGTATTTTGTTTTTAAAAAGATATTCTGTGACACCTAGTCTTGAGGCAAAATGAGCTCCTGCAGTAGCTGGATAATGATCTAGTCCTCTTCCGTCCTCAAAATCAGAACCAAATCCAATATTTCCTTGTTGATCATACCATGCTTCTTGCATTTCAAACATCCACCTGCTTGGGAAAATAATTATTGAGAAAAAGTTTCCAATATGATTAAAAAAGAACACTTGGCAACTGTCAATTATACTAAATTGCATTATTTCGGAAATCAGAGATTTTGATATTATATCATCAGTGGCAGTTATACTCCATCTAGTAGGAACTAGTTTTCTATTTTTGCCAAACATTCCTATGCTAAAGCATTTCTGAATTCTTGTTATCTCAATGCCTTTATTGTAGAGCTCTAAAACAGAATCTTGAGCCAACAAATCTTTGTCATAATAGATTTTTTGTATATTTTTATCAGATGCAGAATTGGAAAATTTAGCTGTCTTAATTTCTCCTATTGGACCAAAGGGCGGATTCTCACCATCAATTGACGTAACCGGAGATGTATTTTTTAAAAATTGAATATCAGAATCAATTGGTTTTGATGCCATTGCCACTTCTTGAAGATTTTCAATGTATTTTCCAGTAGGATTTGTTACAGGCATATTTTGTATCCCTCTCACTAAACTGAGTCGATAATTTACAATCTCCTCTAGACTTTTGCCTATCCACTGTTCTGGAGAATCTAAAACCATAGTGTCACCGTGGATAGGTGGAAGCGTTGGACCTACTGATACCTTTGGATAACCATATGTTCCTACAAAGACAGAAGGCGGACTAGAACCACTTATAAAATCAGAAGAAAAGAGATTGCCATATTTTGACAGGTATTCATTCCAGTTTGTCTCAATTGCTTTTCGAATATCTGTAGCAGTACGCTTCATGATGTATCAGAGTAAGTCTATCTAATAATATTGTACAATCAATCTGTACTAGCTTGTAGTTAGATTCATGTACCATATCTGAAAAAGTAGATGAAATGGCAGATGCAGAATCATTTGGAATTGAGAAAGGACATGGAAATCAAGCTGTACAATGGATGAATGATGAAGCAAAAAAAATGGATTGGAAGTTTGAGGCAAGGCTATATGGTTATGAAATTGCCACAAAAAACTTTGGTGTATTTGAGATGTATTCGTGGATTGGAGATCCTAAAGCAGCAAGGGATTTGGTAATAAAAGCAAGTAATAGATTCAAGATCAAGGTAATAGAAGGAGGTTACAAATCAAAACAGTTTATTCTAAAACTTGAAAAAAATGAATACGGCATGGTTCGAAAAGGAGACAGAGTGATTGGACGTATAGAATTTGCATCTTCCAGATTAACAGAAAGCAAGTGGGTAGTAAAGTTGGAAGAAAGAAAATAATTTATTGAAATAGAAAATTTATAATTTTGCTCTTGCGAGCATCTGGGCTACCCTAAGCGGTTCTGGTATTGACCCCTGAAGAGTAAAGGAATCTAGCAAATTTTTTGTTTCCTGTATGGTACAACCCTCAATTCGGACATACAAGTCATGCCCAGTATGAAGTGAGATTTTAATTCTCTCACCAAGACTATGATATTCTTCGATCTTGGATTGATATGAATTTAGGAAATGAAATTTTATTGCGTCTTCTATTCCCTTTGAATCTTCATATGTCACACCAATAACTGGAATTTTTATTTCATTCCAAATTTTTTTTATCTCTACTATATTATACATTGAAATAATCAAACCAGAAATCATTAGGAAGCTTATATCATCCCTGTTCAGTTTTTTGTACATTTGTAGGATAGAATTAGTTGCATCATCTCCTTCTATAGTGGTTTTGCCAAAAACAAAACCGTCAATTATAAAATCTCTTCTCATTACGACTCCTGCTAATGTTGAAATTTTATCTTCTTCTCGAAAACTTTCCGCTATAGCAAGACCTCGTAACCCTTTTTTTTCAATGTGAAGGTGATTCATCTTTTTGTCGCCTAGAGAACATTCTATAAATCAAACTTATCACTATGATAAAAACAGCCGAAATTACAGACCATGAACCAAATGCAATCACATCTACATTTACCATTGAATCAATCTTATGATCACATTCTTCAATATCATTATATCGGTAACTGGTTTTTTTCTTAAATGGTTTTAATTAATTTTGGTTTATGGATACATTTTATTGACATGGTATTACATGAGAATAATTTGTCATCTAAAATTTTTATTTTCATTTTAGCGTGATCATTATGCTACATTAGATGTATGGGCAACAATTAGTTAGGTTGACACGTATAATATCCATTTAGTATTCTGTATGATTTTATTTGCGTGATCAGGCATTACACATACGTATTGTGTGGAAGGATCGGATCTGGCCGTGTTTAAAAGTACAAAACCATAATTACACTTTGAATTACTTGGATTCAGATTATAGTTTATCCATTTTGCAGGAAATGGAAAATCAGTATTAGGAATTGGTGTTCCTGGTGTAAATTGTTTTTCAATTGCTGATTGAACATCGTCTATTATCTGTGTAGCATTCATAGTAGGATAAGGTGTCTCTGTGTTTGAACTTTGATTATTGTATTGTTCATATGCTTCAGTTATGGTTGTTTTTATGTCATTGATTTGCTGCGTTACATCATAAAGTGAGCCTTTCATGATTAGATCATTCATTGTCTTTACCTTAGCGTGTAATTTTCCTTCATCGTTGGGATTTAAGACCTTATCATCTACTGCTTTTGTTATCACATCATCTAGCTGAGCAATACGTGAAGACATCATAGACTTTACGGCCTCAAAACTGATTCCATTTTCTTGTTCAAAATCTGGCCGGTTAATTCTAATTTGTTGTATAGAAGCAGGATCTCCTTTATCAGCAGCGTGTATATGCACAACATCTTCTTGATCAACAAATCCAAATTTATCTGGAACATACCTATGCATTTGTATAGCAGGACCAGCACCAACATGCACTATAATTGCATGTCCTCTATCAGGTGCACCAACTACACGATTATTATCATCAGTTGGCAATCTATTGGGATCACCGCTTGACTCTATAGTAGGATTGAGCGATACTGCAATAGGAGCACCGTCATAAAAGGCAGTTGATAGTGTTTGATTAAACACTAAATTACTCCAGTCATTAAAGTCATTTAATTGAGTTAAAGCACCAGTCAGACCGGCATAAACATTGCATCCTTTGACTCCAAGATTGTTAATGTTTAGATTTGGCGATGGCGTATTTTCAATACCGTTTGAACTATCTTGGTCCCAATCAACTATACCGTCAGCTGGCGCCATTCTGATGTAAGGATTAGTAGGGATAAGCGGATATTGTATATGAGGATCATTAATTCCAAAAATTACCATCGAACCTCCTGGATTTGTAACAGGTGGACCAGCAGTACCCATTTCCATTAGAGTACCCGTTTCTGAAAGTGGGCTATTAGTGTCACGAGAATAATCCAAATGTCTTCCAGTATCCAAGATAGAGAATTGCCTAGCATACGACATTACGCTTGGGTAATTAGGTTTACAATTGAGGTACGAGTCATCTGCTGGAACAAGTGTTGGATATTCTCCTCCATGGTATAGACCCAAGTTGTGTCCTAATTCATGCATGATTGTTCCTTCCTGCTCATCAACAGTTCCAATGCCCCCAGCAGTAGAAGAGCCTAATGAAATCATCATATCATTACCAGGGATTTCTGAAGCTCCTGTAGAACCATGATCGCCAGCCTGCCAGTGTGCAAACAGCACATAATGGAATACTTGTCTTTTTGCAGTCAGGATATCCGTAATGCATTGATCAGATGTCGGCGACAGACTTCCACAATCAGATTGAGTGAGACCATGTTTTTCGTTGTATGTACCAAACAGGTTGGTCTTCATTTTATCAAAATCAGTTGTAACTGTCAATGGTGCTCCAGCACTAGGTGTACTGAATTCACTCTTGTAATACGGAGCAGTTTGATCTACAATAAGATGCAAGACTATGCCAGGTTTTGGAAGATTCAGGGCAGTGTTAGTACAATCATTTGGTTGCGTGTGACGAGCGTTCCACGTTGTACAGTTTGGTGGAGATATAGGAGCATTTGCAAACGCTGTTACTAGATCTAAGATAGTTTTAGGATCAGGACCTTGATTCCATAATTGATCAGCTTCAATGTAAATATCCTTCTCACCTACATGGGGACAAGGATCACCAACACCAGGTACAGTACTACATTGGTATTTGTAAATAATATTATTGTTTAAAGGATCAGTAAAAGGAATCTGCAGGAATCCTGGATGTGCGACTTGATCTTTCCACGAATCACATATTCCATCGCCTGCACTACTTATTTCACCTGCAGGGCAACTGATTATTGTCTTTTTGAAAGGTTGTTGTGTAGTTTTCAGTGTTGGCCAACCAGTTGGGGCATCATCACTTTTGATGAGCGATTGAGGGCTATCATAATTTGTAGGTGGTAGACCTGGAGGAGATATAGTTACACGTGCAAAAACATGTTGGTTATTAGCTACAACCAAGTATGGTTGATAACTAGTGGAAGGATTTGCTGTGAAGTTGACATATGGTGATTTATAGATGCCGTTCTTATTATCCGTCAACGTAATAGTACCAACATTCACAGTATTACCTGTATCAAAGTTCATTATACTCACTCCTGTTGTTATTCGATTTATTTGAGTTGAACTCCAACTGGTTACATGAGGACTGGATACACTGTCATCAAATGTAATTATCCCGCCCTGTCCAATGTAGTAAAATGGATAAGTCAGAGTTGTAGTTGGATTAACTACTGCATATGCAGTACCAGAATAAAGTACCAAAGTCAAAAACAATCCAACAGTTACAGTTGAAATATAGAGAATTCTTTTGTTAAGATCACTCAATTGTATTCCCCACAAGTGTGAAAATCAGTCATATTTAATGAGCAGATCATATTCCAAACCCCGATGAAAATCAACATTAGACATATTTAACAATATTGTTTAATGATTTTAAAAAAGTCTAATTTTTTTAATATTTAAAGAAATTTATGAGATTTTTACTAATCTAATTAAAAATCAAAACATATCTGAGTCATTTGTCCTTCTAACAGTACGTGGTCTTACTTTATCCAGATACCATTTTCCCGATGATATCCCTCAGTTAGTAGTTTCTTTTCCATCGCTTTTGCTTCTTCTTGTTTCATCACTTCCTGCTCGCCAGCAACATCATTTCTGTTTAACTGATTTACAGTAAATTTCATAAAACCATAATTTCCTTTTGGCTGGATTTCTTTGTCAAGTAATGGATCGGTAGAAGAATACAAAGTATTTCCCTCCTTGTCAGAGATTATCAAAGTAACAGCATGTCTAGTTGAATCATATAGCCAGTAAACATAACCGCCTTCATTTGATGGAAATACATCTGTGGCACTATGAATGTGTCCCATTATCTGTGGTTTCTCAAATCCCTCTTTATCTACTAATGTAACTAAATCATGAAAATTATCATATTTTGTAAATCCCGTTGGTAGAAGATCTAATTTTGATAAAGACGCAGCTGCATCATAGAATCTTACATCAGTAGAATACAAATGATCATTCCATGCTCTATTTAGAAAAGACATTTTTTCATAAGATCTGGTAGGTATAAAGTAGAATGAAACATATTGAAACTTTCCGTCTGTTGAAGGCGTCGCTGAAGCATTAGTTAACAGATTAGAAGGATCGTTTATTTCTATTTTTGAACCTTTATCATACACTATTGAAGCGATACTGTTTGAAGTAATCATGTCACTTCCACTTGTGATAAGATACAATCCAGAATGAATTATCGCGTTTATATTGTAAGGATCATACATTTTCAAGGTCATGTTTACAGGCACACCGGCAACCAAAACCTGTTTGTTGATATCCTGATTATATTTTGAAATATCAAATGTGTGCTTCTCACCATTTTGAACAATTGTAAGACCATCTGAATAATTAAGCAATCCGCCACCAAATGACGGTGGCGATACAACGAATGGGCCACCTCCTATACCTAACAGTATATCAAGCACAAGCCCTGGACGAAGTAATCCACCACCTCCACCGCCCTGCTCACCACCACCATCAATTATTGTAGCAGTATCTAACAACACACCGTTACTAAATACGGATATTGTATCACCAATATTGGCACGCAAAGCATCAGTACCAGCAACTGGCGGTGAAACCAATGTGTATGAGGTCATACCAACACGTGTGTTTATTACTTCTAGGAGATCGCCTGCAGACACATGTATGCTATTGCCAGAAGTCGGACCAGTTGTAGTTTTCAGAACTGCTTGGAAAATTCCCGAACCAGGCGAAGTTTCTGTAACTACAAACGGTATGATTGGAGCACCGTCGTCACCAGATAAATCTGGCAACAGAGAATGTACTTCAACATTTGTTGCTCCGTTTAAAAATGAGTCCTTAATCTTTACTGTGACTTTGGCACCTGGAGAAATTTCCTCGATGCCATTTGCAAAGACAAGAGCCTTGTTTGTAAATACACCGGTATCTCCGCTCTCAGTCAATGTAACTTGAACACCTGTTGGATTTGTATCAGATTTTACAGTAACAGTAATAGTTTCCCCTGAAATACTGTTTATTTTAGTTGGATCTGTAACAGTAATGACAGCGCCGTCATTTCTTGTGTATGTAGCCTGGTCGAAACCGTTTGTAGGGTTATTTGCAAAAACAGATTGTATTGGAGAAAGAAATGAAAAAAATAAAAAAGATATTAGAAAAGTTGCAGTCAATCCTATTAAAAATGTGTTTGTATGTTTTTTTATTTTGAGATATGGTTGGATCATTATTCCACCTTCTTAAAATTCAAGAAATCAGATACCATCCTAAACCATTTCCACGTATGGAGCAAGTATTTTTTCTTTATTATTTTAATTTTCTTCAATTTATTCAGCAATCTTAAAGGAAGGTATGGGATTGTACATAATGAAAATTCTTCAATTTTAAATGCATTCATGCCGCTACAGATCATTTCTATTTTTAGCATTATGTAAGTACTTGTCTGAATTCATTAATAGAAACTACTTAGCTAACTCATCAAATTCTTAGCTAGGTTTTGTAGATAGTACAATAAACATAGGAACCCATATCACAGCATGAGTCATTATCACGGGGTGATGTAAAACATGGGCGGCATAGCAGGTCCCTTTCCACATAAAAAGCACTATTGACTGTTGAAGTTATACTAAATTCTATTTTTCAGGAAAGTAATCATTCCAGATTACCTTAGAAAAATAGAATACTATGTTATAAAATTTTAAGAAAAAAGTTCTCTATTCATGCTTTAATTTGCCTTCTTGAAAGACACTAGAATTATCCCAGCAGTATTTAAAATAGTCAAGGCACCACTCATGGAAAGTAGAATCGTCACTGTAAAACATTTCACCCATATCAAGATCACCCCCAATCTTTGGAAATGTGACACATGCTTCTTTTTCATTTAATACAACCGTAACTTGCACATTATTGCTCATCTTTCTTTCAATAAGACCTTGCTCTATGAATTTTTTAAAACCAAGTTTTTCTAAAATTTGTTTTCTCTCTTTAGGAATTATTGCAGATTCTGAAAATATTGAATTTACTTTTATTCCTTTATTGACCTTCTTTATCAGGGATTCTAGAAGATCTGATTCATATGGAACTTCAAATAAAATATTATAGATATATTTATCAGAATTTTTGTAAATGTTCTTCCACTGTTCTAATACTTTAACAAATCCTTGGATATGTTGACTCTTTTCAAGTGCACCAATTCTTTGTAGAAATTTTTGTGGAAGATCCCCAAAATCATGATTTCTAAAGTATTTTTTATTTTGTGATAAGAACACATGAGCTGGAATCTGGCCACATATTATTTTACCATGCGTGGTAATGCTGTAATCGCCATCTGCGTTTTTAACTATTAGGTCGGCTTTTACTAGACGTTCGAAATTTCGATACACCTCAGGTACCGTCGCGTCAAGTTCTTTTGCAATTATAGAAACTTTGGACTTTTTGTCTAAAAGCTTTAAGAGTATTCCAAGACGCTGTTGGCTTGCTATCTCTAAAAAATCATCTGCGATTTTTTCGTAATCATAATTCACAAGATACCAATACAGTATTAGAATCTAAATCTTGCTCGGTTTATGATTCAGGCCAATTTGAACCACAGTTTGGGCATGTACCTCTTAATCCCCTATATTGAGGTACGAAAATTATGCGTACATCAGTACATCCACACCCGAAACACTCCGTATACTCTTGTCGACTCATGTTAATTCTTTATGGGTAACATCAATATGAATAAGATTTGGTATGTTAGCTAAGCATTTGCAAAATTAGCTAAATTGATCTTATTAGTACAACTTTACCCTCTATAATCATGAGTAAATTGTCTAACTCACTAACTGATGGATGTTTTAATAGTGTAAAAGCAGAACTTGCCAGCCGTTTAAAAAATACGCTCGATAATGAAATTACATTTTCTGGAGATTACAAAAGTTGTTGTATTGGAATAGTAGACGCAGTAAACTCTACTAAGGTTACATCTAAGCTGGTTAATGGTCAATTATGTAAATACTATAGTATTTTTCTGAATGCAATGGCCGTAATAATAAAAGAATTTGGCGTAGTTGTTAAGAATATAGGTGATAGTCTTTTGTATTATTTTCCGGAAACTTTGGAGGGTTACAGCACCTCAGCACTAAAAGACACATTAGAATGCAGTATGACAATGATAGAATCGCATTCAATAATTAACGAAAAAATGCAGGAATATGAC
>JBOGQR010000040.1:0-11396 GCA_050749225.1 Nitrosopumilaceae archaeon
ATCTTCAATGTTAAATCTATCTTTGATAATTGCCTTGAGAGCATCTCTTTCTTTTACATCAAACTCTCCACTGACTTTAACTAGTGCACAGCAAGAATCCTTTGGACCACCCTTGTCTCGGACATCGTTTTCATCAATATCAAACAAAAGTGCATCTTCTTTTTTGTGAATATGCTCAGCAATTCTTTCCATGGTATTGCTTTTTCCTTTTGACATTAGATCTGTGCTCCATATTTTTTCTTCTGATATGATTGGGATTACCCATGGAATGGCAAATTTTGGTCTTTTTGTTGCAAGCCATGTTCTATAGTTTGACATATCCCATTCTGTTTCTCTCGCAAATGATGAAACAAACATCGAAATTGCACTTGCTGCAATCAGATTCATACCACGATAATCCTTCCAACCTACTTCTTGTTCTTTTGGAAGATCATCAATTATTGATGGAATCTTGTCCAATTTTTTTTCAAATCTATGAGCTAACAGTCTTAGAGTTTTATTTGAAAAAAGAATTGAACAATCACTATATTTTATTTGGTGTTCTAGATTCATTACTATATTTATTGCCGCAGCTTCAAAAATTATAGGATCCCATCCAAATTCTGGTAAAAGCCCTAACGTTGCAATGGTTGCATGTTCTTTAGTATCTTTTTTTATGTATTGGATAAATCCACTTGCAAAAGAACTACCAGTTCCGCCTCCCATCGCAAACGGTACACAGAATCCCCTTACTGGTTCTGGTGAAAGAGCTGCAATTTGTTTTTGCATATCAAATTTGGTGCTTACCTCTTTTATGAATCGGGTTCTGCCTTCTGCCCAATTTCTTGCTGCCCCTCCTGAACCGTGAATGACGTGCTTGTCTCTTAAAGCAAAAAGATCAGGATATGATTGTAAAATAAGATTAGCAGCTCTTGGATCCAAGTCAATTAGTAATGCTCTTGGTATGAGTGGTATCTCGCTACTTCCATATGATGGTGGAAATCTCAGAATCGTACTGCCATATCTTTTGAGTACTCTGGACTCTTCTTTTTCTCCTTTAAGGGTGGGTTTGAGTGGGTCTGCACCAACATCAAGCAGTAATCTTCTGTATGCCTCTGCACCTAATCCTATGCCGCAATGACCAAAACATGTCATTAGCACTGGGGCGGGTGGTAGTGGATCAAACTTTGACAAATCTATCACCATTATACAGAACGATTTGTCTCTTTAACCAACAAGTGCAAGAATGTAAAGTGTCAACTTGACTGTTATAGACATTAAACTGTGATAATAGCAATATTTGTAGACCTATAACAGTCTTTGATGTGATTGCATTTAAGATTTAAGGAGAAAAGATTCATCTAAAACAAAACTCTTTAATTTTCTTTTAGGACTTTCTTTAACTCTTGGAACTCTTCAATGGTAATCTCTCCTGTGGCAAGTCGATTTTTTAGAATTTTAAGAGCATTACTTCCTTTTGATTGAGTTATTTCTGATTTTTTATTTTGTCCTTTGGTGTTTTTTGGCTTGATTTCTTTTTCGGATTTGGTTTGTTCTTCCAAAGTTTTCATTAAACTCTCTACATATTTGTAATCTGACAGGTATAGGGGCGTTCCATGTTTTAGTACGTTAAAAATCTCATGTAGTCTATTACTGTCTCCTTTTCCCGAATCAATTAGTTTTTGAACTGTTTTTATTAAATCCTCAGACATTTTTTCACCTATTTTACTAGCGCTCTAAATCGCAAGTCATCTTTTACGCTCTTAAATGATTTGTCTTTTATTGCCCAATTTTTAATAGTTTTACCGTAATATGATATAGCTTCTGCAAGCAGGATCAATGAATCATCAATCTCTCCAATCTCTGCCTTACTGCGGGACTTTGCATATATCACGTTGCCATTTTTTGGATGTTCTTTTAAGACCAGATCAAATGCTGCAATGGCATCTAAATGTCTGCCAATTTCTGCTAATTCGGTTCCTCTGTAAAATGAGACTTCCTGGTGTTGCGGATCTATCTTGAGTACACTATCAAAACAGTCAAGTGCTTCCTCATGTTTTTTCTGTTTGCCAAGAACTAGTCCTTTGTAAAACAACGCATCGATGTTTTGTGATTCTAATTTCAGGCAATCATCAAGACAAGATATTGCTTCTTCGTATAGGCCAAGTTTATTTTTTGCAATTGCTTTATTGTAAAAGGATGCTGCATAATCTGGTTTTATTTTCAAAGCTTTGTCATACGATGAGATTGCCTGTTCATAATGGCCAAGTTCTGCAAGTGCATTTCCTATGTTGTTAATAGCAGCAATATGTTTTGGGTCTACTTCTAAAATCTTTTCAAAACATGATATTGCATCCCGGTTTTTATCAAGACTGGTTAATGCTAGCCCCTTGTGATACAAGGCATCTACATTTTGAGGATCTGTTTTTAGAACCTTGTCAAAAAATGAAATAGCATCTTTGTGTTTACCAATTTTGGCAAGTGAAATTCCTTCAGAAATTAATACGTCAATGTTCTTTGTTGGTTCAAAAAACTTCATTAAAATCACCTTGCCTCATGTTTGAGATTAATATTACTACTAAGATTATGACTTTTCTTCTGCAATTGTATCTGGAAATGCCTTTTTAATGTATTTAGATAATGCTGGATACTGGATTATCAAAGATGCTAGAACCACACCGAAGGTTATTGTCTGTAGGGTTTCCTTAAACTCACTTTCTGGTAAGGTTGCAACCAATGCTACAGACAACGCTCCTCTCATGCCTCCAATCCATACTACATTTCTCCACGGTCGTGGAATTTTTTCTTTGGTAAATTTGTTAGTTAAACGGAGTATCGGATAGGTGGATACAGCTCTTGCTGCCAAAACAACAACAAATGCCAAAATTATCAGTGGCAAATTTTGACCAATCCTTAACAAATCCATGCTTAATCCAAGATAAAGGAAAGCCAATGAATTGGCAAAAAATGCCAGCATCTCCCAAAAATTGGAAGAATATGTTCTTACTTTGGGACTGATGATTTTTTCACTTTTCATAGTTATATTTCCAAAGTATAATCCTGCAACAGCTGCTGCTATTAGACCAGACATACCTAATGAATTTGCAACTACAACTGAACCAAACATTACTGCAACTGAAAGAGCTGTTTCGGAAAATGGATCATCTAGTAACTTGTGCAATCTGTGCGCTGCTGCAGAAATAGCCAATCCAACAGCTATGCCTCCAAAAAATACTATGGCAAAATGTCCCAGCTGTTCAATAATGTTTACGTCTATACTTGCAGCTGCATTTTGCGTTTCTAGTGTTGATCCTTGTGCTGCCGCTATGGCAATTATTGAAGAAAATATTATCACACCAGTAGCATCATTAAAACTTGCTTCAGACTCCATTAGAGTAGAAAGTAATTTTGGCACTCTTACTCTTTTGAATACCTCAATTACAATAGCGGCATCTGTAGGTGCAATCAAAGCTGCAAACGCAAAAGATACTATATACGGCAAACCTGCAAAATATACCAACAGAAACCCTCCAACCAAAGTGGCAAGAAGAACTCCTACAGTAGATAACAAAAGTGTTGATATTTGTATTTGTTTGAATTCTTCATGTTTGATTTTCATCATTGCCTCAAAAATTAATGGCGGCACTATGAAAAACAGAATTAATTTTGGATCAGCCTTGAATTGAGGTAGGTTGAAAAAATTAAGTCCTGTAAAATGAGATAAAGATATTGCAATTCCTACTCCGACAAGGACCATTGTATAAGGAATTTTTATCTTAGATGCGATTAACGAAGCGATAAATATTGTAACTAGAAATACTGGAATCAAATATTCTGTGTTTAAAAACTGGGTTAAAATTGCACTAGCCATATTGTCATTTTACTCCAGTTTCTAAATTATAAAAAGAGTTCCAAGAAACTTTTTTTCTATACTGGAAACAAATCTATTATCTAATTTCAAGTACCAAATTCTCGCTGTGCAGTTTTTAGAAAATTAGAATTGATTCTAATTCTCTCCAAAGTTTGAGCAACCTTCATTTCAGTTCCAGGTGTCTTGTGTTTCATAAAGAAATTTTTTACTTCGGATTCTTTTTTAATATCTGATTCTGTAGCCATGGTGCCTATGATTCTATTTAATGATGTGTTGCCTACACCAAATCTTATTACTATTTTATTCCAGTTCTTCTTTATCCATGGCCAGACCAGTTCCTTTCCATAAGGATTGGCAGACATTTTTGAAATAGGCATAAACAAGTTTTGAGAACGAACCTCCTTTGACAAAGTAAACTGTAATGATTGGATAAGCAGTTTTTTATCTTGAAAATTAGACAAGGCTCCAAGAAATCTTATTTTCTCTTCTTGTGTTGAAACCTTTCTGTACATTTTTCTTAAAAGTTGGTATGTTTTCTTATCTCCATTCCAAGCTACTAGGGAATACACAGCATTGCGCAAATCTGGATCAAGTGAACCAGATTTTAAGAAACTAGAAAATCTTTTTTGAGCCTCCTCTAAAATCTCATCGTCATCAAGCTTGCCAAGAGAGCTAATTACAGAATTTCTAAGAAGTGCATCAGTTGGTTTTTCTTCCCTTCTTTTTTCCCATCCCAGCCTCTCAAATATTCTTCTAAAGTATTCCTTGTTGTATTCTTTAATCTCTTCCCCAAAACTCTCTTTCGATAATAAACCGTAAATGAAATTCAGGTTACTTACTATGTCTGCTAGGACCACATAGTCATCCTCTTCATTGTAGTGCTTTACAAACTCAAGATATTTTTTTAACGATATTTGATTGGAAATACACAAGGCAAACAGATCATGTTGAAGACTCCAACGATCCACATTGTTCAATATTTTTTCTTGTACTAGTTCTCCTAGACGTTCTAGTGATTCCTCGTCGTATTTTACTCTGTAGAAACCCTTCTGGCCAGAATTTACCTTAAACCAATCAAACTTGCTGTCAATTGGAATTGTAATAGGCTTGGTCATCAGTTTAGAAACAAGATTATTGCTTGTTTTTACAGAAATTGGTATCATCCAACTTCCGTTTTTTGATTTTCCATTATCAAGCAGGAATCTTTTTTGTTCTAGTTTTATTTTGGAATCCTTGACAGTAGCCTCAATTAATGGATATCCTACTTGCCTTATCCAATTGTTCATCATCTGCCTTACTGGTTTTCTTGATACTGAAGCTAGGGAATTCCAAAGATCTTCTCCTTTGGCATTGTTGTACTTGTGTTTTAAAAGATAATTGTGTAATCCAACACGAAAGTTCTTTTCTCCAAGAAAATCTTCTAACATCATAAGCACACATCCTCCCTTGTTGTAGCTTATCTCATCAAAAATTTGTCTCACATCGGAGGGACTTTTTACTTTGACATCTATTGGATGAGATGTTTTAAGTGAATCAAGACTCAAGCCTCCTGTCATCTCTGATATTAGAAATTGGTCCCAGAAATCCCACTCTGGATAAAATTTGTCTACTGCCTTTGTAGCCATAAATGTGGCAAAGCTCTCATTGAGCCATAGGTCGTTCCACCACTCCATAGTAACCAGATTGCCAAACCACTGGTGCGCAATTTCATGGGATATTACTTCTGCAATGTGCTGCTTAGTTTCAGTTGAAGATGTTTTTGGATCATAAAGCAGTACTGTCTCTCTAAATGTTATGGCTCCCCAGTTTTCCATGGCGCCAGATGCAAAGTCCGGAATTGCTATCATGTCTAGCTTTGGTAGAGGATATTTTATTTGAAAATAGTCTTGATAAAATGCAAGAAATTGTTTTGTAAATTCAAGGGAAGCCTTGCCCAACATTTTCTTACCTTTTGTTGTAATGATTCTGATCTGTGTCTTACCTAGTCGTCCCGCTAAAAACTCGAATTCACCGACACCAAGATACAAAAGATATGTTGACATTATTGGTGATCGTGCAAACTTGAATATTGTTTTCTTCCCAATTTTCTTTTTGGATGTTACAGGCATGTTAGAAATCGCAGTTAAATTTTTGTCCACAATAAGAGTGACATCAAAGGTTGCTTTGGCTTCTGGCTCATCCCAACATGGAAAAGCGCGTCTTGCATCTGCAGCTTCAAACTGTGTAGTGGCAAGAAGTTTTTCTTTGCCCTTGTATTCATATTTGCTCCTGTAAAATCCGACTAGCTTGTCATTTAAGGTACCGACAAAGTCAATCAAAAGTACAGCTTTTCCTGAAATCTTTTCCGGTAAAGAAAGAACCAGTTCCTCATTTTTTGTGTCAAGTCTTAATTTTGGCCTTATGGTCTTTTTATTTAGTATAATTTGGCAGTCTTTGATCTCCAATTCAACAGAATTTAGGACTATCTGCCTTGTGGGTTTTGTTTGTATTAGGATCTTCTCTCTTCCTTTGAACTTGAATTTATCAAAATCCGGTTCAAACTCTAGTTCATAGTTGATTGGGAAAACTACTTTCACAATATTCTGGTTCTAAAAAACGAGTAATATACCTTTGATCTAATGTAATATGCTAGTTAACCAATGTTGGAAATGAAAGCTAAGGAACACTATTGCAACTGCTTTTACCGCTTTGCCAGTTGTCATTGCAATTGTATATTTTATAATATCGTATCTTTTGGTTCCAGCTACAATAGATACAACATCTCCGATTATAGGAATCCAAGGGGAAAAGAAAATTATTGTAATCCAACCATATTTGGACACAATACCCTCACTTTTTCGTTGATATTTTTCAGGAGTTTTTCGAAGTTTTTTTAGTAATCTTCCATTATAGCCTATGTAATATGCAATATAGCCGCCTATTATGGAACTAACAGTTAACACAAAAAAAACATCTATTGGGTTTACACCGCCCAAAAGCAATGCAGTGATAGTTGCCTCTGTTGGAATTGGAATAAAACTTGAAAACATTCCATTAAAAAATAATCCTAAAAGACCATACTTTATGAATATGGTATTATGTACTATGGCATTGATGATGTCGCCTAACATTGGGTGACTTTCATTTTAGCTTGTTTTAAATGAATTGCCATATTTTTCATCATAATCATAAATTGTAATAGCAATCTGAGATAACAACTTCATTTTTGATTTTTGTGCTTTGGGATTGTCGCCGTAATCTTTTTGTTCTACAAGAATCTGTAGACGTTCTAATTGTACACGTGTAAGACCTTTTACACCCCTTTGTGCAACAATATCTAAAAGCTGTAATCGCTCAAGATCATCATTAGAATCTGACATTGTAATAGATAGAAAACAAGTTGTTTAATATTTATCTTATATCTAGATTGATTGTGATATACAAGGTCTCTGTTACATTTCACAAGGACTTCATTGAGGTTAACAACGATGAGATATCTGTAGGAATCAAGTCTAAACCACAAAAAGGTGAGGCTAACAGAGAATTGATTAAGAAACTTTCAAAATACTTTAACGTGTCACAGTCTCAGGTGAAAATTACATCTGGAGAAAAATCTAGGAAAAAATTAATTCAAATAATATGAAATTTCTTGAATTTTCAAAACCCTAAAAAGCGACGCACTGTCAAGATTATCAAATGAAATCAATGATGTTTTTGATGACCATGTCAGTACTTGCAATTCTGTTAGTGCCAATAATGCACTATGCATTTGCTATTCAAGGAGATGCATCTGCAACTCTGGAAAATGTAACTTGGGAAACCAAAGTAAACAAACAAGTTCAGATAACATCAGATGTGACAAACGGTCAGGACAAGACTCAACCCTTTGCTTATCTGGTACAAATTCAAAACCAAGATGGAGTCGTGATTTCTTTATCATGGATCTCAGGCTCGTTAGATCCTGGTCAATCTTTGAATCCTTCTCAATCGTGGACGCCTGAATCGCCAGGAACATATACTGCACAAATATTTGTGTGGGCAGGCATAAACAACCCAGACGCATTGTCTACACCATTAAACATGATGATTACTGTAACCTAATTTTTAATATAATTAAAAATTCATAATTATTTTATTTTTGTGACTCGGCAAGAAAAGTACTCATGTTTTTGTGTACCAGCGGAATTACTTTTTTTATTATGGTTTCATGGAAGTTTGGTGTATCTGCATCAAAAGATAGCAGCAAAACATAAGACAGTCTGCTGTTTTCATCTGCAATTGGAATTGTCGCTCGTGTTATTTTGGAATAGTGAGAGCTTGCATACAGTATTCTACCTAAAAGATATTCCCACCTTAGTCTGGTATATTGTCGTGTTGCCGCAGTTATTGCATATTGTGCGCGTTCCTCTGCAGTAAGCAATGCTTTCAAGTCTTTTCGCTGAGAAGTAGCCTCCAACTTTCCATCCTCATCTGCTATTCCTGCAAAGCGAATTGATGGATCTAGTGCTATTACTTTATCACAAAATTCCTGAAAGAATTTTTTCATCAATTAGTGTATTTCGTGGAGGTATATTTATCATTACAGATCTTAACACCTGCTCATAAAGTTCGGATAAACATAATTCGTGAAAATAATCAAAACCCTATTTATTTATCACGAGTTACTTGCTTTGGTCTAAATGCTTGAAATAAATAGTTACAAAATAGCATTAATGCAATCCATATTGCTAACATTAGAATTGGTGTCCAGTGACCTATGCAATCATGACAAAGAAAGATGCTTATCAAAAAAACCACTAGTCCTCCAACAAAAACTCCTACCGTATAATCTAAAAATCGCCACCAAAAATACTTCATTAACTTTGTATGATCTAACCAAAATATAAAATTGCGATAATACTATCTAATGGATATAATTGAACGAAACTACTGAACATTCAGTCCACTGCGAATATCGTAACCGTAATGGATATCGTCATGACCTTTGTTCATGCTGGTGTCATAAAATAGAGAAACTAAATCAAAAATAAAGTTCCGCTTATTAAGGAGAACTGGATAGAAAATGGCTCTGAAACCAAAAAGTCCAAACGAATCAAAGGCTGAGATGACAGTCAGAATGTTTCCATCTGATGCAAATCCTAACGGTAACGTCTTTGGAGGAGAGATTTTAAAGCAAATTGATCTTATTGCAGGTTTAGTTGCACAAAGACATGCAAGGATGAATACGGTAACAGCTAGTATAGACAGAGTTAATTTCCTCAAACCTATTTTTGTTGGAAATGCCATAATACTAAATGCCAGAGTAAACTATGTTCACAGGTCATCAATGGAAATTGAAATCAAAGTTGAATCTGAAGATTTGATGAATGGAAATAGAACACTTACAAATACTGCATTTGTAACTGCAGTAGCACTTGGACCTGATGGCAAAACAAGGGAAGTGCCTCCACTACTTTTAGAAACTGAGGAAGAAAAGAAAAGATTTGCAGAAGGAGAGGTAAGGATGAATCAAAGGCTCAAGCAACGCAATTCAAAATAATATCTTACAAAAAATATTTTCTTTTATAATTTTATAACATTTTAACACTGATAGCCGCCGGGAGGGCCATTTTTTACAATGTCTGCAAATTCAGTGCCAGAATAATCTTTGTTGATTGTAAACGGAATGATTCCAAAAATCGTAGCATCAAGTTTTGTTTTAACCGCTGCTTGACTTGGATCAAATTGTGAACTTTCTTGTGCAAATTGTGTAAGTACATCTTTGTTTATGGTAAACGTGCCGTCTAAAAGCAGAGCTGACTTTGGAGATATTGTACTGCCGTTAATTGAAGCTATTTCAAGAACTTGGGATTTGTAAACTGCGATTATTTCATAATTGTGAAAACTGGCAGGAAAATAGGAAGGATTGCAAGCTTCAGCTTGTATATGTAATACAGTTTCAGAAATTTTATACTGTGTACCTTGATGTGGACGAAATTCTAGAGTACTTACTGCATATGTGTTTACTCCAATATATCCAAAGATTATAGCCGCAATGACAATTCCAGCTATGGCGATTTTTTTCCTGTTTGATTCGTTTTTGAATGGTGTTTCACTTGTTTCTGGTTTATCGTTAACACTTGACTCATCAATTGACTCTGAAGTATTTTCAAATGTAATAGAATCATATTTTGTTTCAGACTCGATTGCAGAAAGGCTCTCAATGTATTGTTGATCAGATGATTCAAGAGGTTGGCCGTTTTGAAGGGAATTTAAAATATTGAGCAATCTCTCATTATCGCCCTTTCCAGCATCGATGAGTGCTCGCACTTTGTTGATGATATCTTCAGACACACTCTTGCCCAATTTTTACTGAATTTAAAGCCATGCTATTTTGATACAATGCATGAATTCTGGAATCATGCTCCAAAATCAAGATCAGATTAATCCGTTCAAACCCATATCTAATAGAGATTGTATAATACAACATGTCAAAGATCAAAACTGTTGCAAAGGCAATTGTGTTGATAATTAGTGGGATAGCAATAGTTGTTGTTGGAGGATTTATGATGGGTGCTATTGCAAGGCTATGGACAGGCAAAGAACCAAAAACTCCTAAAGAATCCGAAACTAAAAAATAATTTTACAAAATAAATATAAAATAGATGACTATTTTTCCATAGAACTTAAGTATTAGATTTCACAAATTAATTTATGTGTGAAATGATTGACGAGATAGAAATTGAACATTTGAGAATGGCTCTAGCACGAGCAAGAAAAGAAACAAATCCTCAACCAGAAGAGGAAAAACCACTTGCAGTTGTAGCGCAATAAATCGTTAACTATAATTAAAAAACTGCACCGATACTAACAAGTATTGTTTTGCTGATAGGAATTACAATTATGTTGCTACTCGAAGAAATCTTTCTTCAACCTCTGTCCAGTTGACAATGTTCCACCATGCTTCGATGTAGTCTGTACGCCTGTTTTGATACTTGAGATAGTATGCATGCTCCCATACATCCAACCCCAATAATGGAATGGCGCGTTGTGTATAAGGGCTAGTTTGGTTTTCTGTTGTTCTAAATTCTACTCTGGAAAAAGTCTGATTGTAAACTAGCCAGCCCCAACCGCTCCCCTGTATTGCAGCAGTACCAGCAGAAAATTTTTCTTTAAACTCTTTGAAGCTTCCAAAGTAAATTTTTATCTCATCTGCCAATCTCCCTCCTGGTTCTCCTCCGCCGTTTGGCTTCATGCTCTCCCAAAACAATCTGTGATTTTCAAATCCGCCGCCGTGAAAATTTATCAAACTTCTTACATTTTCAGGTATCGTAGTCAAATCTGACAAAATACCAATGATGTAGTTTTTGTGAGTTAGAGCGTTAATGCTTTGTAAAGCTGCATTTAGGCCGTCTGCATAAGCTTGGTGGTGCTTGGTGTAGTGTATCTCCATTGTCTTTGTATCTATGTATGGTTCCAAGGCATCGTATGAATATGGCAATGGCGGGACAACATATTTTCCCATTACATCTTCTTTGAAAAATTCGTCTTATATCCCAACTGGCCAAATACTGCCCAAAGTATTAAT
>JBOGQR010000041.1:0-11138 GCA_050749225.1 Nitrosopumilaceae archaeon
CTAGACCAAGTCTATTGGAAATCCTATGAACATGTGTATCAACAGGTATTGCAGGTTTTTCAAATGCATATACAAGAACACAATTTGCAGTTTTTCTGCCTACGCCTGGAAGTTTGAGTAATTCATCTAGAGTGTCTGGAACCCTACCAGAATATTTTGAATCAATAAGCGAAGCAACTTTAATTATTCTCTTTGCCTTTACATGATAAAACCCAGTTGATTTTATTATTTTTTCAACATCTGATAGTTTGGCCCGTGCAAGTGATCTAGCAGATTTGTATTTTGCAAATAACTTTTTTACCACAGCAGAAGTGTTCTCATCCCGTGTCCTTGCAGATAAAATGGTGCCAATAAGGATACTAAGAGGACCTCCAGTCTCCGCTTCACGTAATTCTCTTAATGCAGTCATTCTTGGTGGTTTAACAGAATCCATTGTTTCTATCATGCCTTGAAGAATTTTTTTCATTTGTTCCAATTGCTTAATTGTATTTTATACCATACAAGTATTATATCTGTTAGAACAAGGACGCATATTGGATCTAACAAAAGATGAAGAGGATGCATTAAAGGGTGAAAAAGGGGAGACCCTTGCTCTCGCATACCGAATACTCGTAGCTATAGGCGAAGCAACTAGTGCTGATAGGTTACTGCCTGTGGAATGGGCTCATCTTTCTGGAGTAAATTACAATACCATAGGAGATGCAGGGGAGGAATTTCTTGCTGGATTAAGTAAAGATGCCAAGTTCAAAATTAAGACCACTATAAATCCAATGGGCTTTGATTTTGATACTGTCTCAAAATATGATGTGGATGATGAATTTATCAAAAAACAGAAGAGCATAAAAAACTCTTATGAAAAAATGGGAGCAACTCCATCTTTTTCTTGCATTCCATATGAGATTTTTGATATGCCAAAAAAAGACACTCATGTTTCTTTTGCTGAAAGCAATGCTGCAATTTATGCAAATTCTATATCAAAGCTTAAAACAAATAAGGAGGGGGCTTTTAGTGCACTTGCAAGTGCATTGACAGGTAAAAGCCCATTTTCTGATTTGCGAAAAGATGAAACGCGAAACCCTAATCTAACAATCCGTATGAAAGTGGATAAAAAAGATGAACTTGCATTTGGATTACTAGGATATTATGCAGGAAAAGTAGCTGGCAGTGCAGTTTCTATTTCTGGTGTAAAGAATCTTGATAAGCGAAGCTGCAAATCACTTTGTGCAGGTATGGGAACCTCAGGTACATGTGGAATGTTTACTTTCGGAGATGCTAAAGGAGAGACCATTGATTTTGACAAAAAAGAGATGCAAACAATTCATGATGAGCTAAATACCTCAGACTCTGGTGACATTATAACTCTAGGCAGCCCCCAGCTTGGTCTTGACGAAATATCAGATCTTGTAGGCATGCTAAAGGGTAGAAACTTCAAGAAACGTTGTATGATTTTTTGCCCAAGAGCAATTCAAGAACAAGCGGGACAGTTTGGATATACAAAAGAAATTGAGCGTGCTGGTGGTGAACTTCTTTATGATTGTTGCATCTGTCTTACACCTTTGATTGATAAGAAAAATGTCGATAGTGTTATTACAAATAGCGTAAAGGGATCGTATTATTTACGAACTTCAAATGGAGTAGATGTTAACCTAAAGAGCCTTAGCAAAATTGTGGAGGAAGAAACAAAATGACACTCAAAATAATTGTAAAAGGTAGCGTCCAAGGTATTACGCTTGTTGCAAAAAACCCCATAAATTTTCTTGGTGCTGTTGACAAAAAAACAGGAAAAATTCGAGATGAAAAACATGATCTTTTTGGTAAATCCCTAGCAGAAAAAATTCTTGTTTTCCCCTTTGGAGTTGGTAGTAGTGTAGGCGCATACACAATATATTCTCTAAAATCCAATAAATGTGCTCCACAAGCAATGATTTGTTTAAAAGCCGATCTTACTACTGCCTCTGGATGCGCACTTGCAAATATACCACTTGTTGTGGCAACAAAAGATGAGTATAATTCCATTAAAGATGGAACAAAAATTCTACTTGATGCTGAAAATAGAAAAATTCGATTGTGAACGAAACTACTCAATTGTCAAATACATGTTTCTTGTGTTTAATACGTCAGATTAGAAATTAAAAAACAGAAAAAGAGGACGTATTCGCCAATTTCCCATTGCGAGTTCTCCCTACTCGTATGTAGATTGTGACGATACACCCGAGGGTGATGGAACTGATGGGAATCTGTCGCCAATCTGTTGTTCTGCAACTGCTGATGCTTCTTGAAGAATTTTGTCTGTTTCTTCATTGGAAACATCCGAGTTGACGCTAAAGTCTCCGCTGGATAATGAATCCATCATTAGTCCATTGAGTGTCTGGGTCATAGAGTTTATTTCGGAATCTGCTTCTGGCATGAATCTTCCAAGGGATGATTTGAGTCCCTTCATTGTTGACATTGCTGGTGCTATAGCTACCATTGCATCTCCAAGATCGTGGATGGTAGTTAGACGTAATTGCACCTGTTCTAGTGCCATTCTTGCATTTCCTAACATTTTTGTGACCTTTCTAATTTCTGCAAGTTCGTTTGACAGAACTCTGCTTGTACTAGCGTCGTGTTGTTGCATTGCGGCTACGATTCGTTTGAAAAGCTGGGCATCTCTTTCCCTTAACTTTCCCAACATAGAATCCATCTTCGATATTTGACCCTGTAATTTGTTCACAGCGCCCTCTATCCTAGGTTTGAGTGCTCCCTGTGGCTTTACAGTTTCACGTATTTTTTCGCTTATACCTACAGACTCTGGTCGAGTCCAGGTTTTATCGAAGCCGGTCATGCGAGGTACTTTAAAATTTGATTCTTAATGGCAGGTGTATATTATCATCAACATTAGGCTAAATTAAGCTCACAAAATGTAAATCAGGTACATAGCAATCGAGATTTGTGGTAAAAATTGTTGTCTTTGACTCTGGTCTAGGATCACTTTCAATAATCAAACCAATTCAGAAAAAAGTTATTTCCGATATAATCTATTTTGCAGATCAAAAGAATTTTCCGTATGGAACAAAATCTGTTTCAGAGCTTACAAAAATAATAAAATCCACTATTAAAATATTAGATAAAAACTTTCACCCCGATCTAATAGTAATTGGTTCCAACACACCATCACTTTTATTAAAAAAAATTATTAACAGCCCAAGAATTGTCGGGGTTTTTCCACCATTAAAAGATGCCAAAAGAAAAACAAAAACCAAAACAATAGCAATTCTTGCCACTAAATCGGTAATCGAAAGTAATGTATTACAAAATTATATTAAAAAAAACCTATCCAAAAAAATTAAGGTTATCAAAATTAATGCATCTCCACTTGTCGATCTTATAGAATCCGGAAAATTTATTGATAATAAAAAATTATGTATCAATAGAATTAAAAAGATTTTATTAAAACCATTTTTACAAAATCATGTTGATGTTGCAACTTTGTCAAGTACACATCTTCCTTTTCTTTTACCACTATTAAGACAGATTTTTCCAAATATTATATTTTTAGATCCTGGGAATACTATTGCAGATAAAATTGCAAAGAAATTAAAAAATCAGAACAGAACAAAATCACTAGTTATTTTTGCATCAGGAAATATACAAGTTTTCCGAAAAAAATTATCTAAAATAGGAATCAAAAATAAAGTCAGGTCATTGTGATTTTACTTTCGCTTTTCTAAATCCATGACTAAAAGTTTTATCATATAATTTAGAATACTCATAAGATTTTGGTTTTATTACATCACCAATTATGATAATTGCAGTTCTGGTAATTTTTTCGTCTCTGACTTTTTTTGTTATATCTGTTAGTATTCCAGTAATAATTTTTTGATCATCCCAGCTTGCACGATAAACTACCGCAACAGGAGTGGAAGTTGCATATCCGCCTTCTATTGCTTGTTTTACAATATCTGAGAGGAGGTGAACGCTGAGATAGAATATCATGGTAGCTTTATGCTTTGCAAGCTCTGAGATTCTCTCTTCTTTAGGAACTTTGGTTCGTGATTCTGCTCTTGTTATAATCATAGTCTGAGTTACACCTGGAAGTGTTAATTGTATACCAAGTGCTGCAGCAGATGCCAAAAACGATGTTACCCCAGGAATAACTTCGCATTCAATATCTTCGGGTTGCAGATTGTCTATCTGTTCTTTTATCGCACCGTATATGCTTGGATCACCATCATGTAACCTTACAACGATTTTGTTTTTCTTTGCATTTTCCTTTAAGATTTCAAAAATTTCTTCTCGCACTAGTTTGGAGGCATCAAAAAGTTTTGCTTTTTTACAGAAATTAAGAATTGGTGGTGGAATTAAGGAACCAGAATACACTACGACATCTGCCTTTTGAATTATTTTTTTTGCTTTTATTGTGATAAGATCGGGATCACCAGGACCGCAGCCAACAAAGTAAACTTTAGGCACGCTTTACCACCATGATTGAAAAGTATTTTGTAGTCATTGTATCTTTAGTAACTTCACCTAGAGTTAGCTTTTTGATTATTTCCTGATCAGTTCCTATATCTTGGCCAATTGCAAAAATTGAACTGTCTGGAAATCCAGCTTCTTTTAGTAATTGTATTACCTGATCAAAATATCTACCATCTTTTAGAAATATCATGGTGTCGCAATTTTTTGCAGTTTCCTTAACTCTGGATAAATCATAACATGATGGAATCACTGCCATTGTTTCTGAACCCTCTGCAAGACTAATTCCTACTTTGGATGCAAAAGTAAACATAGATACAATTCCAGGTATAACACTAATTTTGATCTCGGGGTGTTTTGCTTGCAATTCTCTATCAATGTATATCCATGTACTGTAAAGATACGGATCACCAACTGTAAGATAAACTACTTTTTTTCCAGAAAGAACCTTTTCTGCAATGGTTTGAGCATTCTGTTGCCAGCTATTTTCTAAAGTATCTTTCTCCTTAACCATTGGAAACACTAGGTTAACAACTTCTGGTTTTTTAGACTCGTCTACTAATGATTCTATTATAGAATAAACAATGCTGGGTTTTCCTTCTTTAGAGGTAGGACATACAATTACTTCGGCATTTTTTATTGCTTTGACTGCTTTTACTGTTAAAAGCTCTGGATCACCAGGACCACAACCAACACAAATAAGCTCAGACATTAATTGCAATCAAAATTGTGCCTAATTAAAAGCTAGATTTTAGAGAAATGTTCGATAACAGGAACAAAATGAAATCCTTATCGAACGTTTTTAGATTTTAATAATTTTTCAGTACAACCTTAGAATTGAGTTTTCATTTATTTTTCATCATACCATTATGGATTAGGAGAAATGTATTTGATACCAATTCCATCTACTCCAACAACTTGAGAGATATAATCTTGAAGAAGACAGTGAGCAGTAGCAGTTTGTTTCATCCATGGAAAATAATTCAAAGTAATATTCGATTGATTATCATAACCTACTGCGAGTGGCATACCTACACAATATACTGTTAATCCATAAAATCCAGTTTGATTACCTGTCTTGACAAAATATACTTCTGTGCTATTTCCAATTGGAATCACTGAAGGTTCTGCCCATGTTGTGATACTTTTTGCTGGTTGGACTGATGAAAACTCATATTTTGCTGGTTGATGTGCTGAAGCCTCAAAAATTGCCAAGCTTGCATTTTTTTCATTATTGGGATTTGAATAATTCACACATATCTTTCCAAGTGAATTTGCTGGCATGTACAGGACTGGGATGAAACCTTCTTTCAACTTGTATGGAGTGTTACACAACTCAAATGAAGCAGGCAATGTAGTGCTTTGAGATGTTTGAGTTACGATCTCTTTTGTCTGTCCATGATCAACAAGTGGAACGATCTCTATACTTTTTGTTCCGTTTGGAAATAAAATAACAAACATTCTGTCTGTAGGCGTCAGGTGTTCGTCATAATCAATTTTATTTCCATTTGCTGTTACGTTAAATGAAGCATAATCTCCTATTTCTGGGCTATCAACAAAACTTCTGGGAAGAAATAATGTCATCTTGCTATCACCTGTAGTCTCCAAATTTAATGTCAATCCGCGAGTTATCAAATCTGGCATAATCTGATCAATTTTACTTCCTTCAACATAGTATGTGACTGTAGAGTTTGTATTTTGTATTGGCATGGTTTGCTCTGGAACGCCCCAGCCTCTATCTACAAGTTTAGACGCAGAAGACGGTGTCATACATGAAGGAAAATCTTGCAGATACTGATTTGTAGGATCTGATTTCTTTACTACAACTACAAAGCCTTCTTTGCACTTTAGATCTTTTACGTTAATACTTGACTGGATTTGTTTTGATGGTGACAATAGAATTGTTTTGGTAGGAAATTCATGCTTGATGTTTGCCTCTTTGAATATCCAGTTTCCATCAACTAGCTGCCAAGTTCTAGTATCTCCAAAATCATCACTCAGTTTAGGTGTAGAATAGTTGTAAATTGTTTTTCCTGCAAAAGGTTGAATTGAATATGATAAAATTATTGTAGAGTTGTCGTGCAATGGTGCATCATTGCCAAGTGAGCCTCCTACCCCGTCACGTGTGTTGAGATGGTTTTGCGTTACAAGATAACAATATTCATGTGGACCAAGCATTATTGGCATGTAGCTCCCTTCTGATCCCTGTCCTACAAAACCTACATCGTCTATTGATATTGTTTCATTTTTTGTGTTGTATAGTTCTATCCAGCCTAGAGCCCATGGTCCAAACGACGTACCATCATATCCGCATAATTTTACACCATCAGTATAAAATGAAGTTGGTCCCCACAGTTCCACTTGGGTTATTATAATTGGATTTTGGTCTGCAAATGCAAGACTAGTACTGGTAATCATAATTCCTGCAATTGCAATTATTGAAAGATGTAGAGTTTTCATTTATTACTGATTTTTTGTAGTATAGACTTTAAACTCTAGGATCAATAGATCAACATATCTTGTTAATGTAATCGATCAATAGTCAAGATTAAGTCCTAGAACTTGTGTAGATCCACAAAAGATGGTCACTAGAGTATATTTGGATACATGGTATTTGACAAGTTTAGTGGCTACTAAATCTAGTGAGAGAGCAGATGCAAAATCCCTGTTAAGTAAAATGAAATATGGTTATGAGATAGTTGTACCCCAAGTCGCATTAGGTGAAGTTTTTGCTGTAATAGTCAAGAAATATACCGATCCAAATGAAATTAATAATAAATTAAGTAAACTTTGTGATGATTTATTTTCTGTAGTAAATCCAAAAACATGTTTATCTCCAATTTCTAATGAAGTTCTTAATTGTGCAGTAGAATTACAGAAAAAAGATGATCAAATAAAAAATACTGATTTGATGATTATAGCACATGCACTTACAGATCCACGATCTAGTAGATTATTGACAAGTGATCGGAAAATGTTAGATTCAAGTGCCATACCTGAAATGGAATTACGGTTAAGAACTGAAGGTAAAAGAGAGATTGAGCTTAGGGTTACTGATGGTTTAGGACATTAAATTTTTGGATTTGAGATCCTTTAGTACTCCCTTGATATAACTAATAGGGTAATCACATTTGATTCGCTCTACATGTTTTACAAGCTCGTTTTCGTTTTCAAATCTGTTTTTCTGATCCAATAAGGTTGTAGCGATCTCAAGCCATGATGTGTCTTTTTCCTTTACTAAACTCATAAAGTTATTACTATCAAATAATTTTGGTAAAGATTCTTTTGATTCAGTATTGTACATTTTAGAGGATTCTGCAAGTTTATAATAATCTGCTGCAAGACTTGGAGAATATGGTCCATAACGATACATACTATGACCATAACCAAAATTAAGACCATAGTATTTTGCTAGAAATACATATTTCTGAATTTTCAATCGGTTTACAAAACTTTCTTCATCTTCTCCTATTACGTTAAACGTAAGTAATCCCTTATCTTCTAGAAATTTTATAAATGAAGCCACGTATTTTGAAGTCATATTTACTAATAATATCTCTACAAGATATCTCTATAATCTTTGCTAGTCTCTTCTACTCATCTTGTAGTCTATTTTGTATACATTTTCTCTCATGTATTGTATTTATGAAGAAAATATCTTCTATTCAAATTCTGACACTAGTAAGTTAAAGGATGAAACAAACTTTTCAAATTGACTGTTAAGAAATGGGTGAAAATTTGATTTGAAAAATTGAGTGTTAAGTTACGGGAGATGAAAAAAGAAAGGGGTTATTTTTCCCCTTAGAATGAATTTCCAGAATCTTTACGATTCATTTGTTTGGAGCGATTATCGATAGATGCTTTGTAATCTGAACTAGTCGTATTTGATATGTTGCTTTGATGGTCTGCGTTTGATTTGTATTCACGACTTGTTGGATTATGTGCGTCTGATCTCTGATCGTTTGGTGTGCGATGACTCTTCGCCATATGATAAAAAGGTGAATTGTTGGATAAAAGGATCAGTATGTATTCATCCTTCCAACTATCTTTCCTGTGAGTGTCAAGAGAAGACGACAAACATAATTAAACAAAGAATAACAATCAATTTATGCCTAATTTTTATTTAGATATAGAAACTACTGGGCTTAACCCACAAGACTCTAAAATCATTTCAATTCAATTTGCACAACTTCATGATGGAACGTCAGAGCAAATTGGAGAATTACGAATTTTAAAAGAATGGGAATCAAGTGAAAAAGAAATTTTGAAACAGTTTATTGTTCAATCCGAAATAACAGGCTCTTATCCATTCTCATTTATTTCAGTAGGTTTCAATCTACAGTTTGAACATAATTTTTTTATTCAGAGATGTAAAGCAAACGGATTAGAGCCTATTGATATTTTTAACAAACCTCACATTGATATCAAACCTTTTGCTGTTATAATGAACAACGGTCAATTCAAAGGCTCTGGATTAGACAAAATTACAGGTAAGCCACATGGAGGTGGAATTGTACCACAATGGTATAATGAAAAGAAATACAATGAGATAGAAAATTATATCAAAAAAGAAGCCACTGAATTTATCAATCTATGTGTATGGTTATACAAAGAACTTCCACTCTTGTTAGGTAGATTTAAGATGGAAAATGGTATAATCTAAAAGTGTTGTACAAATTCAGAACATGATTGATTTTTGTGTCAAGTTGGGATTAACTTAAGGTGAATCTTCTATTTCATAACCGCAGTTTGGACATTTTTTATCAACAAATCCCATATCGATATTAGCTTGTTGACCTTCTGACCTTTGATCAAAAGGAAGTTCATCTTCTTCTAATTTTGTATTGCATTTGGGACAATTATCCATATGTAGAGGAATCATAAGTTCTTTTTAACAATTTACCAGTGTTGGGAAACTACATTCTTAAATCATCATCAAAGTATATTGATAATTTTATCCAACTTTTCTATAATCATATTTGTTCTTTATATGTTGAGCAAAGTATTTTCCTTTTGATTCTGCATTCATCAATCCATTATAATCTGATTCAGTGACATTAGAATATTGATAAATCCCACCACCATGAAATTCAATTTCTAACACTCTCATCTCAAAATCGTATCCGACAGAGCTTAAATTACTAGATTCTACTGAAATTCTATTCAAATTCTATATTCCCATCTAAAGAAACCCTTACAACCTTCCAGTCATACAATTTTTCATCCACAGCTTTTGCCACAGCCTTTTGAAGATTTTGAAGATTAGGATTTGTAGATGATCTTGAAAGTAATGTGATATTGTTTATATCGCCTTTATTCATACCATCAAAAACCACAAACTCTACTGGATGCAATAATGGTTTGATGTCATAAGGATCATAGCTTAGTTTTGCAAACTGGGCATCCATTGATTTTCTTACTATTTCAGGGACCTGTGCGCGACCTCGCTCAGCTGCCTTTTCCCTTATCTCTCCTTCTTTTTCTGCAAACTCGTTTTCTTGCTTGCCTAAATTTTGTAAAGTGGAATCATATTCATCAAGCCATGTTGTTGGTGCTTTTTCTTTGGATCTAAGTTGCAAATCACTTAATCTTGAAAGACCATTACATTTTGGACAAATACAAAGTATAGTTTTGAATTGTTGAAATATTTCTAGAAACGAATCTGTCAAATTAAATAACCTCACATTTCACCTGATGATCTTTTATTGCATCACGTGTCTGTCGTTGATGTTTGTTGAGTGTTGCATTACCTGTCTTTACCTCCATGAATGTAATATGATTAATTTTCATATCACATGCACCATCAAATACAATCATGTCTATTGGTTCTGAAAGAAACCTGCAATCAGCTAGTGGCATGTTAAAATTTTTGTAAGCAGGCAAGACTTTTTCAATAATCTTTCCTATGCCGACTTCAATTGCTTTTTTTTCTGCACCTGCATCAGCCATTATCTGACGTTTTTTTAATAATTCCAATTGTTCGTCTAGTTTTGTTTGCCATTCTTGGCGTATCTTTTCAGCTGGATCTGGAAAATTTTTGGTTCCATCAAATAGAATTGCTTCTGAAAGAGAAAATTCATCTCTACAGTGTGGACAGCCTGCATAAAGTTTTGAATTTTGTAGATTTTTAATCAGTATAGAAACATCGTAATTCATTACACGGTGTAAGTTTTTCTAATATTAATAATTGTCAGTAATATCTCTCTTCCTCTAATAATTTCATTAATTTTTCTCATGTTGGTAAATTAAATAAAAAATTAATCAATTTTTAACAAATCCCATCTATTAAGATATTTGAATTTTTCAGATTCTAAGTACGTTTTTTGTGTGTCTCTTCAATCAAAGTTCTAAGGTGTGCCACGTTTCTGATTTGGTTTCCACCTGCTTGCCTGTATAATTTCCAATACTCTGGATTGGTTATCTCTTTTCTGCCCTTTGAAACATGGAGGCGATGTCGTAGAGCCTTTATTTTTCTTACATAAACTTGCTTTTTACCAATACGTGATCCTTTGGCTCCTTTCTTTGAACCTTGTTTTGTTCCGCGTTTGCGTCTCTGGGATTTTTTATGATGTGCTCTGCCTTTGGATGTGCCCTTTATTGGTTTGACCTCAATTATGTTTGCAGTAATCAGACTTCTAATGTTGTCTCGTGTAATTGCATCTGAAATATCATCCAAATATTGT
>JBOGQR010000042.1:0-11108 GCA_050749225.1 Nitrosopumilaceae archaeon
AAATATTCCAGAAGATAATTCACGAAGGAGTTTGACGTTGTAGTGGTTTTTCTTACCTTTAAATGTCAATTTTTAATTTATGTTGATTTCAATGCAACTAATGCAGTAAACCCTATTCCTAAAATTATACCACTATACATCATGAAAACAATTCCTAGTTTTTCGGAATGAGTTCCTGATTCAGAATTCATAAACAAAACTATGCCAATGACTAACAAAGCTAAACCTACAGGAATTGAAAATTTTACAACATTTCTTAATCGACCATATGCCATTGATTAAATTAGATATTCACTGATCTTAACCTTTACGACAACTAGCAGATTTTTACGTATGCGAGGGGTAGACTATTTTTACTCTTTGTCGATAAACTCGTTAGTCTTTCGACTTCTCTTTTAAGAGCTTGAACAATGCATTAACTATTGCAGAAGCACAAGGACTTCCTCCCTTGCGACCCTTGTTTGTGATATATGGTGTGTCAACTGTTTGAAGTTCTTCTTTTGATTCGACAGCGCACACAAAACCGACAGGAATGCCGATCACAAGAGCTGGCCGTGTTACATTTTCCCTTATCATTTGAATCACTTCAACTAGTGCTGTTGGAGCATTGCCTATTGCAACCACTCCGCCATTCATTTCAGAAGCTACCATTCGCATAGATGTCTGGGCACGTGTCTTGTTGAGTTTCTTTGCCTCTTCTACAATTTTTGGCTCAGATATGTTACAAATTGCCCTATTCCCATATTCCCTCAAGTTTTCCTTGTTTAGTCCACCAATGACCCCGTTTACATCTACTATGATATTACAGCCATTTTTCAAGGCACTAATGCCACTTGATATGGCATTTTTATGAAAAACAATCATGTTTTGTCGTGCAAAATCAAAATCTGCAGTTGAATGAATCACTCTTCTAACTATGGGCCATTCGTCTTTTGAATATGGATGAGTGCCAATTTCACTTTCAATTATTTCCATGCTCTTGTCCTCAATTGATTGACCTTTTTGAGTAATCATTTCTCTACTTCCTTTGCTCTTTCTATAACTAAATCTATCAATTTAACATCGGTACCAAGATGATCTGTTATGAAAATATTTTTAATTCCAGATTTTTCTATTGCTGGATTTAGATCTTCATAAATATCTCGTTTGACATGTGCACCTCTGTGCAAAAAATATGGAACAATGATCAAAACATTTGGATTATTTTTAGCACAAGCATCTATTCCTTGTTTGATGTTGGGCTCTTCTATTTCTAGCCAACAGAGAGATACATTTCGGTATGAGTCTTGTAATCCGTCAACAACATATTGTAGCGAGGTTTTTGCATTAGGATCCTTGCTTCCATGACCAATAAGCAATATGTCTATTTCTTTTCTTGAAAATTTGATCTTGTTTTTTGCAATAACATCATCAACTTTAGCATGTACAATATATAGCAAAGATTTGTGCAAGGTAATCGGTTTTGCAATTTTGATCTTCATTTTACTTTTTGATGTCATTTCAATTGCCTTGTTTACTGCAAGCTTGACTTTTTTTCCAGGATACAAAAAATACGGAACAACTGTCAATGCATCTATGTCTTGTTTGAAGCAGTTTTCCATACCTTCCTCAATAAAGGGAGGAACAACCTCCAAAAAGCAATAATCTGAGAATTGATAACCCCCGGATTCTTTGGCTTTGGAGCAAATGTAGCTTAATTCGTCCTTTACCTCATTCTCTCTACTACCTCTATCTATTAGCAATAATCCTCTTTTCATTTCGTGATTCTCGCTATTGCTACAGTAAGGTTTGGTGGAAATTTCTGCTTTTCAACCACTAGTTTGCCACCGGAGCTTCGTAGCGCAGAAGCTTCTGAAACACTAGGGGTGCCCTCAAAGGCTTGCACAGTTTCTGATGGATTTGGTATGGAGATTTGTGCAAGCTGTTCTTTTTCAAAATAATCCACTGGAATGTTCCAGTCCTTTGCAAGTTCTTGTAATCCTACTACATCTGATTCTTTTTTTATTGATGAAAATCTTGCAATTGATTTTGGACTTAGATTAAATTTTTTCATACAAAATTCTACTCCTTCTTTGATTATGTCTTTGCTAGTGTCCCAGTGTAGACCTACTCCAACAACCAAAGTCTTTGGCCTGTATACTACAGTATTTTTCAACAATTCTTTGTCTGTGATTTCTTTATCAGAAATTATTAGATATCCTTTTGAATTAGAGTTTTTCAACTCTTCAAAGCTATTATACATTGTTACATTTTTTGGAAATTCTTTTTTTGGAGTCCACCAATCTTTTTCTCCTGCATCTTGATAGACTCCAATTTTTTCGTCATTTACCATAAATGCGCTGACTCTGGTTACGGTGGAATCATCATCTATCTTCCAGCCAAATTCTTTTCCAACCAAATCAACTGCAATTGTTTTATTGACATCTGCAGCAGTAGTGATGACAGGCGTTGCGCCCAAGACCTTGGCAATATCTTCTGTAAGCTGGTTTGCACCACCCAAATGTCCTGAGAGGGTGCTTATTACAAACTTGCCAGTATCGTCAATAACAACTACTGCAGGATCTGTCTTTTTGTCTTTCATATGAGGTGAGACCAATCTAATCACAGCGCCAAGTGAGAATATGCATATGAGAGCCTCATGAGTTTTGAATAGATCTCCTATTTTTGTTGTAGTAGAATCTTCAAACCAGTCTACTTGCGAGTCATTATTTGAAAACTTTGATGGTGCAAAAATTTTCCAAGACGCAAATTGTTTTTTTAGTGATAAGGCAAGTGAAATTCCATTTTTCGTAATTGCAAGTATGGCGACTTTTTCCATAAGTTAAATTTTTTTAGAACTAAAGATATCTGTTACTATCTAGGATATCTTCCTATTATTTTACCATCAAAATCAAACATTATGACATCAAGTTCAAACTTGGCTTCCGAATGTTTTCTTAGTTGATTGTAAACTTCTGAACAAACTATATCAAAAAAACCTGTAATGTTTTCTTTCATGATTATTTCATAGACATGTCTTGCAGTATTTGCTTTTTTTATCTCCGCAATGGTTTCATTTTTTGCATTACATTTTTGCGCAAGTTCTGACAAAAACTGCATATCGACTTTAGAGCCCTTTACATGAGTCTGTTTTACACCCATTGCCATCTTTGTTAGCTTTCCAATAAAACCTGCAACATGTGCTTTTTTGATTGGTCGTTTTGCACACTGTTGAATCGTGTATCCTGAAAAATCTCCCATCTGTACAAAACAATGATCAGGAAGTTTTATGATTTCTCTTGAAAAATCTTCACTTCTTCCACCTGTTGTTAATACAACAATATCATTTCCCATTGCGATTGTAACATCAAGGCTCTGTCTAATTGAAGCTGCAAAAGAAGCAGTAGAGTATGGTATAACAATTCCACTTGTACCTAAAATTGAGATGCCCCCAATAATACCAAGTCTTGGATTATCCGTTTTTGTTGCAAGCTCCTTTCCTTTTGGAACTGAGACAATCACCTTTACGCCATTTTTTTTAAGAATTTCTCTTCCTATTTCTTGAATATTTTCAGTTATCATCTTTTTTGGAGTTGGATTTATTGCTGCAGAATTTATTTCAAGACCAAGACCTGGCTTTGTTACTCTACCTACACCTTCCCCACCATCAATTTCTATTTTATTTGGTTTATCAGTAAGTGAAACTTGTGTAATTATTTCTGCGCCATGTGTAACATCTGGATCATCCCCACCATCTTTTATGACTGAACATCTTGCACTCTGTTTATCAAATTGGCAACTTGAAATTTTAATTTGAATCTTAGATTTTTTGGGTAAAATTACATCAACAGAATCTATTTTTTTCTGATTTAGAATGGCTAAGATCCCTGCTTTTGCACCAGCAGTAGCACATGTTCCAGTTGTAAAACCAGTCTTAAGTTTACCCTTTGGTATTGCCTCACTTTCCATAAAGGAAATTATTATTTTATGTATTAATCTTTATCAAACTACTTTAGAATCTCAGAGAGAATTATCCACACTGCTACTAGACCAAGACCCACATACAAAATAACATGCGTAGAAATCTGTGAAGGCTGTTTTTCTTGGTTATGACTATAACTTTCTGGTACATTGACACCAAATGGATTCTGAAATCTGGCAAAATTTGATCTGTTAAACTGCTCCTCCTTTACTTTTTTATCGTATTGTTTCCAAAATTCAGTATAGGTGTTAGCTATATCCACTTCTGATCTCCTACTTTTCTTTTTTTCTTCTAGTTTGAGGGTTTGATAAGCTTCTAAAACTTGCTTAAACTTTTCACCATTTTTTTCACCTTTATTTCTATCAGGATGATATTTTAGTGAGAGTCTTCTGTAGGCATTTTTTATCTCTTTTTGGGATGCGCCTTTTTGAACTCCTAATACTTGGTAACAATCAGTAGCGTTCAACTAATACTATCTTTAGCATACCTTTAAAATTAATTTGTCGGATACATTTTGCAAGATATGGAACACAAAAACCCACTAAAAGTGGCAATAACTGGTGCTAATGGTTTTGTAGGAAAAAATGTTGGAAAGGCATTAGCAAAAAAGGGAATTTCTGTAATTGGGATTGTACGTAAAGGCAAAGGATCTTCTATAAACTTTGGAGATGTTATCACATCAGAAGAT
Source organism: Nitrosopumilaceae archaeon (assembly GCA_050749225.1). Classification (GTDB taxonomy): domain Archaea; phylum Thermoproteota; class Nitrososphaeria; order Nitrososphaerales; family Nitrosopumilaceae; genus TA-20. The sequence goes on from JBOGQR010000042.1 coordinate 4,650, forward strand.
CTCTCTGAAAATTATCTTACTTCAAAACTGCAGGGATGTTCTGTTCTTTTACATTTTATTGGCAGAGGAAAACAGACAGTTTACTCTGATTATCAAAAAGTAAACGTTGGCATTACAAAAAATGCGATAAATCTATGCAAAAAAGCTAAAATTAAAAAAATAATTTATATCAGCGGTCTAGGTGTAAGTAAAGATACAACATTTGGATATTTTATTTCTAAATTCCAAGCAGAGCAAGAAATCATTAATTCAGGTTTAAATTACACAATTTTTCGTGCATCATACATAATAGGAAAGGATGATCCGCTATCCACTCTTCTTTTTAAACAAATAAAAAAAGGAACAATAATGGTTCCTGGCTCAGGCAGATACAGGCTGCAACCAATTTTTGTGGAAGATGTAGCAGAAATTGTTTTCAAATCCATTATACAAAAAAAATTTTCAAACAAAATTATTGATCTTGTGGGTCCAAGTACGATAACATTCAATGATTATGTTAAGGATTTTCTTCAAGGGAAAAAAATTCCTATAAAGAATATCAGTTTAGAAGATGCGTATCATACTGCATTAAATAAACCAAAAATGGATTTTGGTGTAGATGATTTGAATATTTTAGTAGGAGGTTATGTTGGAAATCATAAAAAATTGAAACGTATGTATGGGATTAAATTTAAAACACACAAAATGGTCTTAAAGACCCGCGGCCTTTCTTAATACTTCTGCCTTGTCGGTTTTTTCCCAACTAAATTCAGGCTCATTTCTTCCAAAGTGACCATAAGCTGCAGTTTTCCTGTAAATTGGACGTTTTAGTTGTAATTGAGATATTATGGCAGCAGGTCTCATGTCAAAGTGTTTCCTGACTAGATTTTCAATTTGTTCTTCTGGAATTTTACCTGTATCAAATGTACTTACCATTAGAGATACAGGTTCTGCAACACCGATTGCATATGCTACTTGAACTTCACATCTTTCGGCTAATCCAGCAGCTACAATATTTTTTGCAATGTATCTACACATGTAGCATGCTGATCTGTCTACTTTTGATGGATCCTTTCCAGAAAAGGCACCGCCACCATGTCTGCCCATTCCCCCATAGGAATCTACAATAATTTTTCTTCCTGTAAGACCTGCATCGCCAGGAGGTCCACCAATAACAAATCGACCAGTTGGATTAACATGAATTTTGATTTTATCATTCCAGTACTTTCCACAAACTGGTTTGACCACTTTTTCAATTATCTCTTTTTTTATTTCTTCATTATTCACGTCTGGAGAGTGTTGTGTAGCTATTACTATGGCTTCAACTCGCTTTGGTTTGCCGTCTTCATACTCTACGGTTACTTGTGATTTTCCATCTGGCCTTACCCAAGGAAGCAATTTACTTTTTCGAACCTCTGCAAGTCGCTTAGTAAGTTTATGAGCCAACATGATTGGCATTGGCATCATTTCCTCAGTCTCATTTGTTGCATATCCAAACATCAGTCCTTGATCACCTGCACCTTGTTCCTTGTTTTCAGTTGATGAAACACCTTGAGATATATCAGAACTTTGTGAATGTAATGAAACTAGTACACTACATGAATCTGCATCAAAACCAAACTGAGGATCATCATAACCAATCTCACGCAATGTCTTTCTCACTATATCCTGTACATCGAATTTTGCTCTAGAGGTTACCTCGCCAGCAACTACTACTATTCCAGTTGTAGTCAAGGTTTCAACTGCAACTCTAGATTCTGGATCCTGTTTTAGAAATTCGTCTAAAATTGCATCGGAAATTTGATCACACACTTTGTCTGGATGTCCTTCCGTTACTGATTCTGATGTAAAGAGGTAAGTTCGCCCCATTTTCAAAAACCTGTTTATTTAAAGTTCATTTTCTAGTCTGATGAAAAGAACATTATTTCCTCTTACAATAACTCTACCGTAATTTGCAATCACTTTACCATTGCTTATTTCTTCTGCATCAGTCATAATCAAATTCATGTACGAATCAACGTTATTCATTTTTCCTTTGTATTCTACTTCGCTTTTCAGCCTCACGGTAACTTTTTTGTTAATACCTTTCTGTAAAGTTGTCAACGGTCTTTTTGGCTGCGCTTGCGACAAACATAAATCACTTGTGACCACTGCCTGAGATCGGGAATAAAAGCCTTCCCGATCTTCAATAGTGTTTGATATTCTTTAATTTGTGGTGTTCTGTAGATTAAAGATTTGATGATTACAACTGGAATTGGGAAGCTAGACAAACTCCTTGGGGGTGGCATAAGAGGTGGAATGATTACTGACATCTATGGTCCAAGTGGATCAGGTAAAACACAGCTATTGCTGCAGATTTGTGTAAACTCCTTAGTGCATAATGGAATGATTTTGTATCAAGATACTACTGGTAGTTTTAGACCAGAAAGATTGATTGAATTTCTTAAAGCAAAAGGAATGGATCAAAAACTTCTCGATAAAATGATTGTTGGGAGGATAACAAATACTGCAGAACAACTGAGTTATGTAGACAAAATATTAGAAATTAAGAATTTAAATCTAGTTGTAATAGATAATGTCACCGATCTGTTTTCTTTTGAATATTCAAAGGAATCAAACTCATTAGCAAAACATGTTGCATTTATGGAATATATGCACAAGTTAGCGCATGTTACTGTAAAAAGGCAAATTCCTGTCGTTGTGACCAACATAACTAGAAAATCAGACGATGAAGAAAGAGAAAGTTTGGATAGATCGATAAGTATGTTCACACACCAAAAAATCAGACTAGAAAAGATTGGACAAAAATACGTGGCACAAGTTTTTCCATCCTTTTATGGCAAGAAAATGACTGATTATATAATTACACAGACCGGATTAGAAGACTCACCTTAAGATATTTATCACTGTAAATTACTAAGGCGCTCATGGCAGGCATTTTTGATTCTATACCCATTATCATAGTAATTCTATTTGGAATTGGATTAGTGGGCGTTATGGTATATGAACGAGCTAGAACAAGACAAAGTCAAGAACCTGAACCAACTAGCTGATCTTTCCCTTACAGACAAGTTCCATTCTCTAGGTTTTGAAAATTTAACCGATATTCAAAAGAAAGCAGTTCCAGTAGTATATCAAAAAATAGATTCATTGATAGTTGCTCCTACTGGTTCTGGTAAGACAGAATCTTCTGTGATTCCAATTTTTGCCCATCTTGCAAATTCAAAAAAAATTGGAAAAATAAAGGCATTGTACATAACGCCGCTTCGTGCACTAAATCGTGACGTCTTTAGAAGAATAATAAAATATGCAGAAAATGAAAATCTTACTATACAGATACGACATGGCGATACAACTCAAGCGATTCGAAAAAAAATAACTGAATCACCACCAGACATTCTCATTACAACCCCTGAAACTATGATGATACTTTTGACACAACAGAAATTATTGAATGCTCTGTCAGAGCTTGAGTGGATAGTAATAGACGAGGTACATGAGCTTTTAGGAAATGAACGAGGATCTCAGCTTTCTCTTAGTCTGGAAAGACTCCAGATTAATTCCAAGTTTCCAATAACTAGAGTGGGTCTCTCTGCAACAATTGGAAATACAAATGAATCTGCCAAGTTTGTTGTTGGGACAAAGAGAAAATGCAAAATAATTCAAGACAACTCGATAAGAAAATATGATGTTGAAGTCAAATACATTGATGGAACCATAACTGACGTCGTCGATTTTATTGTTGAATATGTGGAAAAAAATCATCCCAACTCACCAGTTTTGCTTTTTACAAATACACGTGGAGAATCAGAATATCTAGCTTCTATTCTAAAAGAAAGATCTACTTTAAGAATAGAATTACACCACGGATCACTTTCTCAGGAGGTTAGGGAAGAAACAGAGGAAACACTCAGACAAGGAAGACCTGGAATCGTAGTCTGTACTTCATCACTTGAACTTGGACTTGATATTGGTTCTGTTGAATTAGTAATTCATTATGGATCTCCAAGACAAGTTTCAAAATTAATACAAAGAATAGGAAGAAGTAAACACAACAGGGATTCTTCTGCAAAAGGATTAATCGTAACCAATAATCCAGATGATGAATTTGAGACACGTGCAATACTTGATAGAGTAAAGGAAAAATCAATAGAAGATCAAGTTATTCATGAAGGAGCATTAGACGTACTAGCTCATCATCTAGTTGGCTTGACAATGCAATTTGGAAGTGTTCCAATAGATTTAGCAATGAAGATTATCACGCAAGCCTATTCTTTTAGAAACGTAACAATAGAAGAACTCTTCTCAATACTTGATATTTTACATTCTAACTCGATTTTATTTTTTGATAAAGAAGAAATGGTTTTTAAGAAAAAAGGAAGGGCATTTCGATATTATTTTGAAAATCTTTCGACCATACCTGACATTTTAAAATTCAAAGTATTTGATACTGCAAGTAAGAAGATTATTGGAAGTTTAGATCAAAGATTTGTAGGAGATTATGGCGATCCTGGTAATGTTTTTGTTCTTAGAGGAATGCAATGGCGAATACTAAATGTCGACGAAAGCTCACTAAAAATTAATGTTGAACCCGTAAGCGCAGCGGGAATTAACGTACCTTATTGGGAAGGTGAAAGCATACCAGTTGACTATGCCACAGCACGAAAAGTTGGTATATTTAGGACCAAAACACAGGCGGCTTTGCCTGCAATATCTAATAAAATAATTGAAAATCTTAAGCTAGGAATTATTCCAGATGAAAAAACCATAGTGGTAGAATCACTTAGAGCTCGTAACACAATAGTTATGCATTCATGTTTTGGAACAAAAATTAACTCAACTCTTTCTACACTTCTTTCTACAATGCTGTCATCTAAGACAGGATATTTGGTAGATTCTAGATCTGACGCATATAGAATTATGATGTCATCGACTGGTAGAATATTACAAAAACCTTTGTTGGATATATTGGAAGATGAATTTGATTTGTCTTTTATTGTAGAGGCATCACTTGCTGGTACGCATAATGTGAATTGGCGCACTTGGTGTGTAGCCAAGAAATTTGGTATTGTAGGACGTGGCTCTGTTTATGATAGAAAATCTGCTAGGTTTCTTTATGAAAAATACGCAAAGACACCACTTGCAAAAGAAGCATTACGTGAGTTGTTTCATGATAAATATGATTTAGAAAATACATTGGAATTATTAAAAAAAATAAAAGCAAAAGAGATTAAACTTCACTGGATTGACGTAGAAAGCTTCTCTAAACTTGCAGAACCTATACTTGATCATACAACAAAATATTATGCAGCCCCAGCAAACATTGACAAAGGAATTTTAGATCTTGTCAAGGCTAGATTATTGAAAACTAAACATAGACTTGTTTGTGCAAGATGTGGAAAATGGGAAAGAGTAATGGAAACAAAGGAAGTAAAAGATTCACTTGTATGTCCTTATTGTAAATCCAGACAGATAACTGCTACATTTTTTTCCGATTACGATCTATCTAAAATAATACAAAAGAAACATTCTGGTAAAAAAATCACCGCTGATGAAAATCACAAGTTTGTACGTGCATGGAAAATTTCTTCTCTTATTGAAAATTTTGGCAGAACCGCACTTGTTGTTCTTTCAGGATACGGTGTTGGTGCTGATACAGGTGCTCGTATCCTAAGAAATATGGTAGGAGAAGAGCAATTATACAAGCAAATCTACGAAGCAGAAAGACAATACGTCACAACTAGAGGTTTTTGGGATTCTTAATTTTTCTTTATAATGCCTGAAAATGGAGTCAAAAAGAGTTCAATTCTGCCTTCTAAACCAGCTTTTGCAGTTACACCTGTTACTGTGACTATCTCACCCTGGGAAAACTGGTCTAGTAATCTAGCTTGGTTTCTCCAACCTTTCAACCAAATTTGTCCAGTGTCATCTTCTATAAACATCTCTGAGAGAGACACTAATTCACCGGTCTTTGTCTGAATTTCACGTCTTTCTGGATTCTTTAGAATAATGGATTCTATACAATAGATACTGTCACTTGGTTTAAGATCTCTAATTTTAGTTCTTATTTCTGAAATGGTTGGCATTTTACTATCATCTATTTTTCTAATAAATGAATCTCCTTCCAGTGTTACTGAATTTCCATATACTTTGGTCGGCATGCATTCTATTACGTCGCCAACTTTCAGATCTTTGGAAACTCCAGCTGAATCTACAATGTTCAATATTTTTTTATCTTGTTGTGTTGCTAAAATCATGGTATTTCCAGAATCATTTTTTGTCATTGACAAAACTCTAACAATTATCGGTTGAATTTCTTTTGTACCTTCGATTTCAATTACTGTGCCCTCATCGCCATGCAGTTCTAATCCCTGTTGACCCATTTTGGTTCTAACTCCAATGAGTCTAGTCTTTGCACCGGCTGTTATCATTTTTGGAAGAGATTTTTCATCAGCATTCCACAGTACAACACGTGTATAT
>JBOGQR010000043.1:0-10981 GCA_050749225.1 Nitrosopumilaceae archaeon
GCGGAATACTGTCCGAGTTTCAAAAAAATCATTTTGAAGATGCATGCAAAAAATTAAACTTGAAAATCATATCACCATTGTGGAAAATGGATCAAAAACAATACATGAAAAAATTAATCCAATCAAATTTCAAATTTATAATTACAAGTGTTTCATCAGACGGTCTGGATGAATCATGGCTTGGCAGGGAAATTACCACATCTGATATTGATAGTCTTGAAAAACTTTCTTCAAAATTTGGATTTAATTTGTCCTTTGAGGGGGGAGAGGCAGAGAGTCTTGTTTTGAGCTGCCCTCTTTTTGCATCACAGCTTAAAATCATAAAGTCAAAGAAGACATGGGATGGATACAGAGGAAGATTTGAAATAACCGAAGCAATCTTGGAATGATATAATGCTAGATAATTTAAAAAACGGCCTGCGGGCTGCACTCAAAAAAATAGTAAACTCTTCGGGAATAGACGAGGCACTAATCAAAGAGCTGGCAAAGGACATTCAAAGGGCACTGTTACAATCTGATGTAAATGTAAAACTGGTATTTGAGATAACAAAAAACCTGGAGGAACGCTCACTAAATGAGACTCCGCCTCCTGGTCTATCAAGAAAAGACCACATTGTAAAAATACTCTATGATGAACTGTCAAAGCTTCTTGGTACTGAAAAACAGTACGAGTTCCAGCCTGGTAAACTAAACAAGGTATTGATGCTTGGAATCCAAGGTAGCGGAAAGACAACCATAACTGCAAAGCTTGGAAAATATCTGACAAAATCCGGATACAGAGTTGCAGTAATTGGTGCAGATACTTTTCGACCGGGAGCCCTTACACAATTAAAGACAATGTGTGAAAAGGCAAATGTCGAAGTATATGGGGAAGAGGGAAACTCTGACTCGCCGCAAATTGTTAAAAATGGCTTGAAGCATTTTGAAGGGTCTAATTTTGATGTCATTTTGATTGATACTGCAGGACGGCACAAGGAAGAAAAAGATCTTTTAGAAGAGATGAAACAGATAAGCAAGGTTGCAAACCAGGACCTTACCTTATTAGTAATAGATGGTACGATAGGCCAGCAATGCTATAGTCAAGCTGAAGCGTTTCACAAGACAGCACCTGTTGGTGGAATCATAATCACAAAGCTTGACAGTTCTGCAAAAGGCGGTGGGGCACTAGCTGCCGCATCAGCTACTGGTGCACAGATAATGTACATCGGAACTGGGGAAAGAATTGATGACCTGGAAAAATTTTCCCCAACTAGATTTGTCGGAAGGCTGCTTGGCATGGGGGATATACAGGCTTTGCTTGACATGGCAAAAAGATTGGAAGATGAGGGTGATGATGACAGGGTCAAACGTATCACACATGGAAAGATGAACATGGAAGACTTTTACTTTCAAATCGAACAGGCAACCAAAGCAGGTGGTCTTCGAAGTATTTTGGATAATATGCCTGGCATGTCAGGCATGGTAAAAGAAGACCAGGTAGATGCACAGGAAGAGAAAATGGAAAAGTGGAGATTTATCATACAATCCATGACCAAGCTTGAAAAAGAGGATCCTGATTTATTGAATGCGTCTAGGATTAAGAGAATAGCCCGCGGTTCTGGATGGTCGGAGCACGAGGTAAAGGATCTTTTGAAAGCGTACAAGAATTCCAAGACCATGATGAAGGCGTCAAAGGGACGACAGATGCAAGGCATGTTAAGAAAAATGGGCTTGGGATAATCTTACATTTTGAATTATTATTGAAACTGATTTGTAAAATAACAATTTCATGAAACAACAAATTTAATAGGTACTCTTACCGTACTTTACCACACAGAGGCATATGTGTTGCAAGTGGAACTAACAAAAAAAGCAATTGATTCCATACGAGAGGACATTGCAAGACAAAACTCTGCATTTTCTGAAGTAGAAAGAGAAGCATTTCTTTTGGCTAATTCAATAATTGGATGGATACACATTATGAATTCTCCTAAAAGTGGTTTCAATTTAGAAGTAAAAAATAGAATGTTGAACGATTGTGAAATTCAGGCTTCTCATTTATTGAATAAATTAAAAGAAATCTTAGCCATTCCTAAATAAATCAAACCACTCGCTAGTTAACATTAAGAACAACTCCTGTAAAATTAACAGAACTAAAATTCAAAATATTTAGTACTTGAATGCCAAAAATCTAACAATTTTTTACTTCTTATTCTAAGTTTTATCTAGCAATAAAGACACCTAATACAGTTGGAGATTAAACATAAAATTGAATAGATCATGAAATGATACCCTATCAATGACTCAAACATCAGTCAATCTGGATATTACTAAGCCGCTGTTATACGTAGAGAAAATCTCACATAAAATTCATTTAAAAAAATGGTTTCTCTACCCATTACCTTTGATCATATTTTATGTAATTACAAGTGTGATACCACACGTATATGTTGAATTTACAAAAAATCAATTTCTATCTCCATATTATCATAATTTTGTAGTAACGATTGGATGGTTGCTGTTAATTATTGGCGTTACTTATGGAACTGTATTTTATAAACGAGTATTCATAAAGTCACTCAAAAAATTACAAGATGATCAAGTTATCTGCAGTAAAGAAGAATGTGACAAAGCGATAAAAGAATTACATAATAGGAAGATTTTTTTTACATTTTTAGTTATTTTTGAAATCATGGTAGGATTTTTTTGGTATTATAATATAGTAAATGGGGCGGTCGTCAATGACTTTCACTCTATACAAATACCTGATTTAGTTATACAAATTTTTGTTTTACCACTAGCAGCTGAAACATTTACAGTTGCAATTGCAGGTTCTAGATTACCGATCATATTAAAAAATATCAAAATTAATGTACTTCACTTTGATCAACATGGAGGATTAAAACCATTTGGAGACATATTTCTTACCATTGAATTGGTATATCTGGGCGCAATAATTTTGTCAGTGTCAGTATTTCATGAATTTAGAAGTACACCAATAGTTTGGATTCCATTCGTAATTATTTTAGCTTTAATTATATTATTACCGCAAATATCTCTTAGAAATAAATTAGTACAGGAAAAAAATAATGCTCTAGAACAATATCAACGGAAATATGAAGAATATAAAAATCGCCTAGAAGATGATAATAGAAAAAAGACAAAAGATTCAGATGTTGAATACACTCAAAAGTTACTGTTAACTAAAATGGAAAAAGATCAGATAGAGTTAATGAATACATTTTCTTTTGATTTAATTTCATTATATAAAATTATGACATTATTGATAGCTTTGGCATCCTTACCTTCAATCATTAATTTCATCATGTCTCATGCATACTAAGATCAATAATTGGAATCACGGAACTAGATGATGCAAATAAAATGGATGTTCTTTTGCTCATATGATATTTTCATTTAAAGTAATTCCTGCAAGATAGATTTGACCTAATCTAAACAAGATCAAGAGTGTCTAATTCAATACTTTTAAAACAGCACTACCAATTATCTATGTGAACAGTTACCAGTGCTATCAGGTACTAGGAATCAAAAACGATGCCACATTCAAGGAAATAAAATCAGCCTATAGAACACTGGTACTGCAATTTCATCCAGACAAGAACATGTCAGAAACTGACGGCAAAAAATTCAAGATGGTAACAGAGGCATACCAGTTTTTAAAAAAAGAGCACAAAAGAACACACCAAACTGAACCTAAAACTAAATACTCTGGCACAAATTCTAAAGAATATAATTTTAATTCAAAACAGTCATGGGGTGCAAGGCCTGGTGACAGAACACCAGAGGAAGACTGGGGCAGGTACACCAAACAAACAGAAAATGCATACCAGGATTTTTGGAAATACTATGAAAAGACATTCTGGGAGTATTACGAAAAGGCAAGATCAGACGCATCAAAAGTAGATGCAGAGCCAATCACATCAGAAAAGGAAACACTAGTTTCAGTAAACGTAGACCATGGCAGATGCATAGCATGCTGCAGCTGTGAAACCATAGCACCAACAGTATTTGCAGTGGATAAAACTGCCAGGGTAAATCCAAAATCACATGTCATAAACGAGAGGGGGGCAAAATCCGAAAAGATACTTGATGCCGCCCAGACCTGTCCTACAAAGGCAATCAGTGTCAAGGATAAAGAAACAGAAAGATCATTGTATCCGTGGTAACTAACAAATCTTTTTTTTCAAAAAGTAAACTAGTTTATTGATAAAAAATAAAAAACAGATGGTTTTGGTCTAGTGAATCTTTGTCATTGCATGTCTTTTTGCCTGTACCACAAATGCAATGGCAATTCCACCAAAGACTGCACCTACTATTATGGATGCGCCAACTACTCCGTTTGCATTAAGAATGGGAGTACCAGAGCCATCTCCTGGATTGGCGTTAACTGAATCTATTTTTTTCCTTGCAAGTGCAAGGCTCTCCTCTAGCGTGGAACCAGATTGTGTAGGTGGATATGCCTGTGCTGCAGCAAGCGGTAGCATTGTAGCTGCTGCCACAAAGACAAGGAGGATTCCTGCAAGAATTGATTTGTTTGCTGTCATGCTTTGTTTATACGTAAATATTGCATAAAGCGTTTGATGAAAGTAGAATTTCATCAAAAGTTTTACATATCATCAAGTAGCTATTATGGCATTATTGTTATGAGCCCAGATAAAACTAGACCAATCTCAGATAAAGTGGAAATATACGATACCGATGACGAGAGGCTCAGAGTTCTGGGTGAAGTTTTGATAACTGACGTGAGCAGGAAAGTTTTGAAATTGTTGTTTGACGAAACTTTGACCGCAAATGAAATTGCAACAAAGACTGAATATTCGTTGCAGCTTGTACGATACCATCTAAAGAAAATGCAGGACGTCGGGTTAGTTGAGATATCAAAGATTGGAAAGAACACAAAGGCTCACGACATGAAATATTATTCTGCTACAAAATTTGCAATTGTCATTTTACCATCCAAGTTTTCAGAAAAAGCCAAATCAAGCAAATCTCTGTTCAACTCATTCAAATCAATTTACAGATTTGGTGCAATAGGAGTTGCTGCAGTGTGCTCCTGGTTTGTAACATCTGTGCTACAAGGAACTGGGCAGATCTCTGACATATCTAAAGGAATACAAGAAAATCCAAGTGGTGGAGGTTACACTAGCTACAATCCATTTTACAATGCAGTAGGAGGACCTTATTCTGGTGATGGTGGTACAGGTTCTGGCGCATCACTTGAGGAGATACTTAGACTTGCAAGAGAAAAGGTAACCGCGGCAGTTCAGAATCCCCACACAGGATCTGGAACGCCAATTTTTAATGGATCTGCACCGCCTGACTTTTTCTGGCCTGCGATTATAGCATTTTCTGTCCTAGCATTTGGGTTGTCAATTGAGATAGTTTTGCGTGTACTCAAAGTCAAAGAGCAACCAAACTTAACCTGATAAAGCTTGGTGAAATTCTGTTTTCATCAATCGTATTATATATGATATTGATCATATCTAGTGATGAAGATTTTACAGCTGTCTCTAGTTTTAGGTATGCTATTATCAATAGGAACCATTTTGCCCGTATTTGCTCAATACCCATCTCCTGATGATTCTTCATCAACAACAAACAATGCACAGCAAAACCAAGTGAAACTTACCGACAAGGGAACCATCAAGGTAGGATTTTACACAGATCCCCAAAAACCAAACACATCAAATCAAACCAAATTTTACATCAGCTTTATGAATAAGGATAGCGACTTGATTCAGCAGCACATTGATTACAAGGTTTCAGTAAAGAAGGGAACCGATCAAGTCTTTGGAATACCGGTTACCCATACTGCCACAGGCTCAGTCACCGTTCCATTTCAGTTCCCCGATGTTGGGACATACCAAGTAGTTGTTGAAGTAGACGGAATACTTTTCCAACCAATTACTCCGGAAACTGCTACTTTTACAGTCGGTATTGAATCCTCCTCAGTGCCAGAATTTCCTGCCAATGCGGCAATCATACTTGTAATTGGAATCACATCCATAATCGCATTATCTGCAAGATCAAGACTAACTCCAGCTAATTAGTTTCTTTTTTAGAAAACAAAATTCCATCCACTAGATAATTACTAGTGTTATGATTTGTTGGAAATAATTTTAATACTATATATTTGTAAATCAAGGAAATGGCTGAACGCTGCAGGTTCTGCAAAAAGACGCTTGGATCTTGTACCTGTGACGAGAATCATCTGGGAGAATATTATAACAAAACAAAAAAAAGCGATGATCCATACGGATGATTTGTGGGGAAACTTTGGTTGTATTTTGGTAGATGATACAAGAGAAATCAATCTGATTCAAATGAAGGCCTATACTGCACATCAAATCCCGGGCAGTAGGCGGCAAATTCCTTTATTGTTATTATTTTGCATATTTTAGATTGCAGCTCTGAATGTTCTGCAAACTTTTTTCTGCAAATGGGGCACTTGTCTGTCTGTATCAACAACAAACCAACTACAACGATTTATTTTAAGTTATTTTATCTTAAAGTAATAACAAAGAAAAATTATCTAACTTTGTAGGCGATTTTAGAAATAACTTGCAAAATATTAGGTTCAATCAAAATTTAATCAAAACCTATATGCAGTATGGTTGATGTAATAGTTGATGACAAAAAACAGATCATTACCAGTTGCAGTCGCAGCAATCTTGATCTTATCAATAATGATTTCCGGCTTGCAACCAGCTAAAGCAGATGCACAAGGAATAGAAATTCTCAATCCTCAGGTGCAGCCAGCTACTATCATGGTAGGTGACACATTTGAAATTAATGCCACCCTGATAAATAATTCTCCAAATACCATCACAGTACAAAATGGCTGTGCAGGACCGTTTTCCGTAGTCTTTGACAGTCACGCCACAGTTGGCCTAAAAAAAGTATGCAACTGGATGGCAATCCAAATAATACTACACCCTGGTGAAAATATTACCGGTTCTAGTCTTGCATCAAACCTTGCCTATACAGCAACAGCAGCTGGAACTGCAAATGCAACTGTAACATTCTCCTATGTGGTAGGCAACGAAACAAGTCCTAACATGTCATCTGACCAGAACGCCACAAGCATTTCAAAATCATTCTTGTTTACAATAAATGATAAACCGAACGGAGGGCACGAAAATAAGCCATATCCGCTGGAGCAAATCAAATCAGGAGTCTTGGCAAAAGATGTTCAATGCAATGATGGTTTTCAGCTGGCGTTCAAGGCAAGTGATGATTCCGCAAAATGTGTGAAACCTTCAAGTGTCGCCAAGCTTGTCTTGTGGGGATTTTTAAAATAATCTTTCTGTAATTTAGACTGACTAGAAAAAGCAGAAAATTATACTGACCCATAAACTAGTTCACATTTTATAGCTGAGATTATCTTGTTTTAAATTCCATACTACAAGGCTCAAATAGCCCACCCGTAGTTGAATTATATCATGTCTGCAATTAGGTGGGCAGTAATTATGATATGTTTGATGATTGGTGCTGCACTGTTTGGATGGTATGTGGGAGCATCTTATGATAGTTCACATACACATACGGTCATCAACGCTACCTCTTCACAGACAGCCTTTAACTCCTTCTCCTCGCAAACTACTAACCAAAAACCATGATTCTAAAATTGTGACACCAACATTGAATCTCCAGAATTATATGAAAATAACAGAAACTTGATTCTACTTGAACAGGTTTATGATCCAGTTAATTACCTGCCAGCCAAATACGGTCCCTGCAATAAAACCTGCTATGAACTGCCACATTTGCAAAGCTATTCTGTAACGTTCTACTAAGTCAGATGGTCAAATTAATGATACTTTTTGATTTCCGACAAATCATGTTCGTTTCTTATCAGCATTTAAATTCGACTTTGTGCAATTTAGTTCATTGGGCAAGGTAGTGTATCTTCTTATTGTACTGAGTTTTGTTGTAGGTATCACCATAGGCTCATCAACAAATGTGATTGCTCAACAAGCTTCTATTCCAAGCTGGGTAAAAGATACGGCATTGTGGTGGGGTCAGGGAAAGATAAGCGACTCGGAATTCGTCAGGGCAATTCAGTATCTGATAAGCCAAAAAATCCTGACCGTGCCAAACGCTTTGCCAGTCAATTCTACAACTCAGAAACCATCGCCAGTTAATTCTACAACCCAACAGAAACCCACACCATTACCGCCTGTAAACCCGCTTTCTGCATATCTTCCAAGTCAAGATGATATAGGAACACGGTGGAGTGCACAAGGAGAAGCAGTACATTCAAAGTATCTTGACAGCAAGGGCGCTACAAAATCGATAGAACAAGTCTATGTGAAGACAAACACTGCATCTAATGTGGCAACAGTTGACATTGGGGAATTCAATTCTGACAGTTCCGCAAGATCAGTACTTTCACAAAATACTGCATTTTGGAAACAGGAAAGATTTGCCACATGGCAATTTCAATCTGATACATCTATACCATGTATTGCCATTGCTCGGGCCACATCACAGGTCTCAGCAATAGATATGGTTTGTATTGTAGGCAGAACTGTAATCCAATTTGACGTAAATGGAATAGGGGTAGATAATGACATGAACCTCATAGCAAACTCGGTTCTCAAGAGATTTCCATTGAATGCGGCAATACAATAAACTGATTTAAAAATCATCAATGATTCAATTAGGCGTCATACATTGGTCTAAAAAATGTTAGAATTTACACTCTCCGGTTCATCAACAAATGATGCTTTTCAGCTATCTTGATGAAAAATAAGCTTGTTTGCTGAACAAAGGCAATGTACTATCTTAGGTAATGTATGGCATGCAAAGAGCCATTGAACCTGTTGAGATACGCGAGATAGAATCCGGTGCTGAAAATAGAAGTCAGACCTTGAAAGTTGTGGTTACGGAGGATACTGAAATCATAAAAACTATCCTAAGTTCACTTGGAGATGAGGAAAAACGAACGATCCTTGATGTAGTCATTGACCAGCCAAAAACCATTTTCGAGATATTTGAAATTTGTGGGATTCCGCAAACTACGGCTTATAGGAAAATTATGGCATTAATTCAGGATGGATTGCTAATCGAAGATGGTTCTAGTTCTAAACATGGTTACAAGAGCGTACCTAGATACGCTCCTGCTTTTGACTCGATAGTCATCAAGATGGATAAGAACAAAACCTTCCTACAACTTGGGATTGTCAGCAGGCTTGTACCAAAGAATTCTATCCTTCAACGAATAAAAAATAGCGATTTAACCGAAGCTATTGCATAATTCTATTGAGTCAATGAAACCGTTAACCTTTGAAGATACTAGAATTACAACTTGCCATCTCTGTTAACTTTAGGTGGACAGCAAATCTCTACAAAGTTGAAATATAATTACGAATAAAGCCTGCCTTTTTTACATCATATATACAAATGAAAAACATTGATGGTGTAATAGAAAAAACAAGGGCAATTCTAAAGGAACACCGTCTTTGCGATAACTGCCTTGGAAGAATATTTGCCCCAAAGCTTGGCCTTGTTTCATACAAAAAACTGGGAAACAAAATCAGAAGCATCCTAAAACAAAAAAATCCAAAATCATGCTATATCTGTAAAAATCTAATGTCAAAGCTTGACTTGCAGCTAGACAAGATGCTAGACATGTCAAAAGAGTATGAATTTTCATCGTTTCTAATTGGGGCAATACTAAAGCCATCCATACTTGACAGGGATGACTTGATTCGCTCCAAATTCAAACTAAAGGGAATACACAGCATAAAAAACGACATTACGCGAGAGATGGGAAAAAAATTTGGCCGAAGAACAAAAACAATTGTCAACTACCAAAATCCGGACATTGTCTTTACACTTGATTTCAAAACTGAAGAGTGTGAGATAAAACCAAAACCGGTTTTTCTTTCCGGAAGATACACAAAAACAGTAAGAGGCATTCCACAAAAACAAAGGCCGTGTGAAAACTGCGGTGGAAGGGGATGCTATGCATGCGAGTTTCACGGCATTTCTGAATTTGAAAGCGTAGAGGGAAAGATGGCAAAATTTCTCTACGAAAAATTCGGCGCACAGCAGGCAAAAATGACTTGGATTGGAAGTGAGGATGAGACAAGCTTGGTTTTAGGCAAGGGCAGGCCATTTTTTGCCAAAGTTATCAATCCACACAAAAGAAAAATCTCATTTCAGAAAAAAATATCACTTGACAGTATCATCATGCACAATCTCAAGGTGATTGAAAAAATTCCAGCTGATATCATACGGTTCAAATCAGAAGTAGAAATGGAAGTTGAAACAGAAAAAGAGATCACACAATCCCAACTAAAATCACTTCATAAATTGGAAAAACAGACCATATCAGTATATGAAAATTCCGGAAAGAAAAACCAGAAAAAAATCTATCACATAAAATACAAAAAAATGTCTGAGCATTCCTTTTCTGTATTTCTGGAAGCAGATGGAGGCGTTCCTCTTAAAAGATTTGTAAACGGCTCCGAGGTAGAACCAAGCTTGACCAGTCTACTAGAAAACCAGTGCAGGTGCAAGGTGTTTGATTTTCATAAAATCTCGCTTACAAACTAGATGCTGAAAAACCAAGACTTTTTTTATAGATGGTTTGTACCTAATTGAAAATGGTCTCAACGTTTTTTTATCGTCTGGGGGTAGTTTGTTTTAATTGAATCCGCTACTCAAAGTTCAAGAGGCACACAAAAACGGTCTCTTGCCTGACAAGATCTATCATACCATAACAGAAAGGTTTCCTATCATACTAGAAGGAATAGCCAGAATAGAAAAGGCATCTGGGATCAACTTTCCAATCGCATATGTAGAACCATCTATTGTTCTATCTCACTCTCATAGCTCAGGAGACCTTGGTATATTATTTGCAAGAACCACTCCAGTTATTACTGCAGAAAAATTAGAAATTATAATTCAAATCACTGCGCCACTAGTTGCATTTGGACTAAAGGGAACCATTCATGCCATACTAGCTCACGAG
>JBOGQR010000044.1:0-10838 GCA_050749225.1 Nitrosopumilaceae archaeon
CATCAAAGCTCGTGGAAAGAGCATAATTACAGCCGTAGATGTATCACAAATGATAGTAAAACGACTGAATGCGGTAGGTTACAAGGTTAGTGGTGTAAGGATATTTTCAGAAAGAATGACCTCACAGGATGGTAAAGAACGAAACGTATCCACAATTGAAATCGACGTTTCACGCCCTTAACATGGTAAGCACTTTTGTAAAACGTGCAATAATTATTGGATTGGTAGGAATTATAACGATTGTAATTTTGTATATTTTTGATGTTTCTAATACATGTCCAATAAAACAAATTAATGTTCTAAATGATATGCAAAAATATGAGATAACAAAGAACCCGGAGCTTTGTGATGATATCAACAACAGAATAATTCAACTAAATAACCAATGTGGAATAGAAATGGAAATTCTTGATTGTGGTTAATGTATTGCTTGTAAAAGAAAAACAATCCCAAAATATATTAAAACAATACTAATTACAATCATGGAAATGTTATATTTCTTGTTAGAAATTATCTTCTTACCCTTTGATGATAAAAAGGCAACTAAACAAATCCATGCATAATCCATCCATATGTGAAATGCAAACATGATGCCAATTCCTATGAATGAATAAAGAATTATTGCATCTGTGATTAATTTGAAACCTATGGTAAACCACCATATGAGAAAAAATGGATTTAACCCACTAAAAATTATTCCCGCAAGAAATGGACTGTGTTTTCCTTCAAAAATAGTTGATGGTTTTTTGATGGTTGACTTTATTTGAATTCCTGCAAAAACAAAAAGGCTTAGTGCACCAAGAATAGATGTGATTTCTCTAAACTGTGGTATTGTGGTAAGCGAAATTGCTCCAATTCCAAGTAGAACTACAAGCGGTAATTCAACAACAGTATGACCATATGCCATTTTTAGACCTGTTTTAATTCCACCCTTTAGTCCATATGCAACATTGGCTGCAAAAAGTGGTCCTGGGGACATGACTCCGGATAATGAAATCGTGATTACTATGATGGCAAATTCTGCAAGTGATATCATTCCAAGTTAGTTATTGATTTTTGATTTAAATATTAATAGGAAAATATCTTAGAAATTGGTTCCATCTTTCCATTTAAAAAATCAAGAACCTCTCTTACACTATTATAGTAAAAGAATTCCTCATTATCATGGGAAGATATGTTTACACAGTATCGTTTTGCTGATCTATTGAGGAAAATAATGTTTGATTTGTTTTCTATCCTAATTCCTTCATCAAGATCAAGAATTTGAAGGATTTTTTCAAGTTGATTTTTTGATATTTCTCTTTCTTGGTATGTCATCCGTACATTGATTCCTTTAATGGAGCAGTTTCTTCTTCAGTTTGCTTGAGACCTTGTTCTATTATTTCAGCTTCATGTAAAAGTGTAGGCAAATCGCAAGATGTTCCTGGTACTAGTTTAGATAATGCCATGCATATTTCTGCACCAGATCTAAAGTCAGGTCCTGGTTCTTGGCCTTTGACTAAAAGCACAATTACATTTGTTTTTAATAATACTCCTTCATTTAACAAAATTCCAGGAATTCCAGGAATTGTACCATTTTGCAAAATTGGTATATTGGCATCATTTAGCTTCTTTTTAGCTTCTGTTGTACTGGCTATTCCCATGATAGCTGGGCCCTCGCTTCCAGCTTTGAGCAAGGAACTACTTAGGATTAGAGAGCACTTGTGTTGATTTGCCCAATCTAACATTGTTCTTGCTACTTCTCTGTGGAGGGATTCATGCGGTGTTAGATATGATGAAAAAACTGCAACCTTGAGTGTACTATTTACAAATATTCGAGCAGGAAAATTAGGCACTCCATCTTTGATTATGCTTATCGGTGGAAAAAGTTCTGAATCAAGGACACCAGCTAATTCAAAATCTATAGTGCTTGTCAAAGACTCTGTGGCAATTGCATTTGCTAATCCCGCATATGGGAAACCATCTATAAGATAACCTCCTTCTATGTTGATTGGTTTGGTTTCTCTTACTGTGATCTCAGGTCCCAATGCCTTAACTATCTTTTACATCCTTTTAAATCATGGATGTGATCAAGATCCAAAATGAGATACTATTGCCAAATTTGGAAGTTTACGGTAATCCTTAATAAACGTGCAGGAATATCTTATTGTCATGGGTACTAGAACCGCAAAGGCATGTCTAATTGGAATTATTTTATTCTCCTCTCTAGTTTCAACTTCATTATCAACATCAAACTCTTTTGCATATTCTGATAACAGCATAACACATGGTCCGCCAGATACTTGGCAAGGACACCCACCAATTCACATTAAACACGCAGCAACCCTCTCTCCAACTGGACTTTTACCTGCTCAGATTAGACACGCATATGGGTTTGACCAATTGACCTGTTCATACACAGGAACTTTTGGTGATCCTAACCTGTGTGGTACTGGACAAACAATAGCTATTGTTGATGCATATGATGATCCAAATATCCAAAATGATCTTACAACTTTCAGCAATCAGTTTGGACTTCCAGCTTGTACATCTGCAAACGGCTGTTTTGTAAAGGCTACAACTCAAGGCAAACCAAGATCAGATCAAGGATGGGCATTGGAAGAATCACTTGACGTGCAATGGGCACATGCAATGGCACCTGGTGCCAAGATAATTCTTGTAGAATCAAAAACAGCAAGCTTTAGTAATTTATTGAGCGCTGTTGATTATGCCGTAAATAATGGAGCTAACCAAGTATCGATGAGCTGGGGAGGCTCTGAATTCTCTTCAGAATCTAGTTATGATTATCATTTCAATAAAAACATGGTAAGTTTCTTTGCATCATCAGGAGATAGTGGTAGTGGTACTATCTATCCCTCAGTATCACCTTATGTTGTAGCAGTTGGAGGAACAACACTAAATGTAGACAGTTCAGGAAATGTCTCAAGTGAAACCGCATGGAGTGGTAGTGGCGGTGGCAAGAGTCTTTACGAATCTGAACAATCTTACCAAACCAATTATGGAATTTTGAGTAATGCCAAAAGAGCAGTTCCAGATGTTTCGTATAATGGTGATCCAAATACTGGTGTACCAGTATACGATAGCTTTGGATATCAAGGAAGCAAAGGATGGTTTCAAGTAGGTGGCACTAGTGCAGGTGCTCCACAATGGGCTGCCCTGTCTGCAATTACAAATAGTGCAAGAACAACTCCAATGTCATCAACATCATTTGGAACTGATACGCTTCTATACGGTGCTGCAACTGGCACATCATATGGACAAAACTATCGTGACGTTATCTCAGGAAGTAACGGAGGCTTTAGTGCAGGAACTGGTTATGACTTTGTAACTGGGGTAGGAAGCCCTCTGTCAATTAGTCTTATTCACTACCTTCAGACTCACTAGTTTAGAATCAAAAATTATAACCGCAATTTAGTTTGATTGTAATTGTTTATAATTAATTTAGACATTTCAAATAAAATCAAATCTATTAAAAGGATAGTTTTAGAATACTTTTATTTGGTTAAAATAAACCCTTTATCGTGGAAACATTATACATACTCATAAACTGTGATCTTGGTTCAGAAGTAGATATCATAAATGAATTGATGAAAATTCCCGAAGTAAAAGAAGTACGAGGCACATATGGCGTTTATGACATATTTGTCAAATTACAAGGTGATTCAAATGCAACTTTGGAAAATATCATAACCCACAAGATTAGAAGAATCACAAAAATTCGTTCCACGGTGACCCTTAGTCCAATTCTTACACAAGGTGGACGATAGGTCCAAAAATGCTCGAGTTATTCAATTCCTTCTCTTTAAAGAAAGAACATTTTGAACCATTTGATAAACCAGATGTAAAAATATTCATTTGCGGTCCTACGCTATATGATTATACTCATCTAGGACATGCACGAATCTTTCTTACATATGATTTATTTTGTAGATATCTGCAAGCTAAAGGTTTCAAGACAGATGTTCTTGTAAACATGACTGACATAAATCAAAGCGTCTTTAACAAAGCCATGGCACAATCTGCAGACTATAGAACCTTGACACGATTTTATTCTGATCAATTTGTAAAAGACCTAAAGTTGTTAAACATAATCACGATAACAAGGCTTGCGCATGTTTCTGATTATGTAGGAAACATAACCAAACATATTTCATTTTTTATGAAAAATAAAAATGCGTATTCTGCAAATGGAAATATCTATTTTGACACAAAAACCATTACTGATTATGGGATAATTTCCAAACAATCGCGGCAACAACTTAACCTACATAGAATGGATATTGGACCAAATAAAAAAAATCAAGAAGACATACTGCTTTGGAACTGCTCAGAAGATTTTGGATTCTCATGGGAGGGAGATTTTGGAGATGGAGTGCCATGGTGGCACATCCAAGACACTACCGTTGCCTTTGAAAATTTTGGTACTCATTATGATATCCATGGAGGTGCCAAAGAACTTGCATATCCTCACCATGAGGCACATTTTGCACAATACAAAGCATTAACTGGTCTAGAAAACCCAGTAAAATTTTGGATGCACGTTGGTCTTGTATTATCTAATGGTGAAAAGATGTCAAAATCACTTGGGAATATGGTTCTTTCACGAGATCTTGTTGAGAAATATGGCCAGAATTTATTGCGTATTTACATTTTTTCCATACATTATAGAGACGAAATTAATTACAATGAAAACGATCTCCACAATAAAAAACCACTACTTGAAAAAATTTACAACACCAAAAATAAAACTTCTGATAATACATCGCAAGTTATTTCTGATTTAATAAACGAATTTTTTGTTTCATTTGAAGATGATTTTGATTCCCCGAGAGCACTTGATATAGTAGATAAAATTTGTACGATCGTTTTGAAGGGTGAGAACATAAGTCTACAAGATTTCGAAAAAATCATCGATGTATTGGGGTTATCGGTATGATTTCTAACATAGAATCAAATGATCTTGGATTTACAGCAATCTGGAGTAAAACGACCCAAATGGAATGCGGCACTTTATTTATGAACACAAGTCTTCCTGACGATTTATTCTTTAACAAGCTTACAAACATAACCTGCTTGAGTGAAAAGATGATTGATGAAACAATAGAGATATTTCAGAAAAATTACATGCACTCTTTTGTTTATGTATTAAATAATCCGCATCTTGAGGAATTTCTTCTACAAAAGAATTTAAAATTTTATGATACACAATATGTTTTAAAAAAACGAGCCATTTTAGATAGCGAAACTTCCTATGTGAATCACATAGAAAAAAAAAACTCACTTCTATGGGCAGAGGTTTTTTGCAAATCGTATGATTGTTATGAATGGATTGACGAAGTAAACAATATTGTAAGAAGATCACTTTCGCAAATAGAATATCTGGTAGATGCAGAACATAATGCATCATGTATGGCATTATATGAAAAAAATTCAATCTTGGGGCTGTATTGTCTAGGGACTTTGCCTGAAAAAAGAAAAAAAGGCATTGCTAAATTATTAATTAATCATGCATTAAATAAAGTAAAAATAAAGAACTTGGATTTTCTTATGCTCGAAACCTATCAAAGAGATAATCTTCTAGAATTTTATTCGAAAATGGGTTTTGAGAAAGTGTACGAAAAAAAGATTTACACTATTTGAGCTTTGAAAGTAAGGCTGAATAAAGAAATGGCAGTATGGTTGTAACTTCGGCATGAATAGTAGTTTGTAATGCTTTTTGTGTGACTTTGCCCCATGATATTGCTTCTCTTACCAGTGCTCCGCTTGAACTTCCGTCAAATTCCTGTGCAGTTGTAATATAGACCGCGTAATCCAATCCGTCTCTGTATTGGTTCCACCACAGGGTATGATGTTTTGATATGCCTCCTCCAATCATAAATGCGCCAGATTTTTCTGCCTTGAATATTAATCCAGATAAAAGATCTCCATCTGCAGCTACATTGAGCTTAAAGTCGCTGTGTTTTTGAGTAAAAAGCCAAATTTGACTGCCTACTGCACCATCAATTATTCCAGGCACTACTACTGGTATGTTGTTTTTGTATGCCCAGTAAAGAAATGAGCCCTCTCCAAGGTTTTCTCCTATCATCTTTGTTATGTCAGATGTGGACATTTCCTTCTTGCCATCTTTGTATGCTTTTTCTAAAAACAGCTGCATTTTTTCTTCAATTATTGGACCATAGCTTTCCATTGGAACAAGCACGTTTCCTAATCTGTGAATGTGTTGATCTGCAAGTTCGTTGTCGTCAAGTGTAAACGAACCTTCTAGATAATTCGAAAAATATCTGGCGATATCATGATCCAGAGCACCACATGTAGTAACCACTACATCGAACATTTTATTTTTTATCATATCTGTAATTATTCCACGAAGCCCTGTTGATGTTATGGCGGCAACAAACGACAGAAATTTTAGACATTTTTTATCTAAAATCATGGTGTGCAAAATATCTAGCCCTTCTACTAGATTTCTTGATTCAAATCCTCCTGATTTTGACATTTCGTCAAAAATATTTTGTACAGTAGAGTCTTTTTTTATTAAAATATCCTTGACTGGCCTGCCAGGTTTTATCATAAACGTCGGATCAGAGGTGGGTTATAAAATCCTCTGCACGTAAAATCCTTCTTTGATAAACACAAGTAATTAATATGATAGAATAATTTGCGTAGATACGAGACAATTTGGGGAAAAAAATTCGTATAGCAATTGCAGGTGTTGGAAATTGTGCCTCTGCGTTAATACAAGGAGCCCATTATTATTCTAAGAATCCCCAAGACACTATAGGATTGACTGCATACAATATTGCAGGTTATGAACCAGGTGACATTGAGGTTGTTGCGGCATTTGATGTTGCTGATACCAAAGTCGGAAAAGATGTTTCTGAGGCTATTTATGCAAGACCAAACAACACCGTTACAGTAGCTGACGTTCCTCGCATGGATATCCAAGTCCAGAAAGGCCCTACCATGGATGGAATTGGCCGACACCTAAGCCAGATTGTTACAGTTTCAAAAGAACCTGATGTTGATGTCAAAAAAGTCTTGCGTGATACAGGGGCTGAAATGCTTGTAAACTACTTGCCTGTGGGAAGTACTCAAGCTGTGAGATATTATGCTACTCAGGCTCTTGAATCTGGAATCGGTTTTCTAAATGCAATTCCGGTGTTTATTGCATCTGAACCCAAATGGCAACAAGCTTTTGCAGAAAAAAAACTGCCTTTGGCAGGTGATGACGTTATGAGCCAACTTGGGGCTACCGTTGTTCATAAGACACTGGTAAAACTTTTCGTAGATAGGGGCGTGCTAATTGATGGAACATATCAGCTTAACATTGGAGGCGACATGGACTTTTACAATATGCTTGACGAAGAAAGACTAGAGGATAAGAGGATAAGCAAAACAAGTGCTGTAAAAGCCATGGCTGATTACGATATTCCAATGAGAATAGGTCCTAGTGATTATGTTGATTTTATTGATAATGAAAAAATTTGTTACATTAACATTGAAGGAAAGTATTTTGGGAAAATTCCAATCAAGCTTGATTTGAAACTCAAAGTCATTGATGCATATAACAGCGCTGGCATTATGATTGATGCGATTAGGGGACTAAAAGTTGCACTTGATAGAAAACTTACAGGCCCTATGACTAGCATCTCATCGTATTGCTTCAAACACCCGCCAATACAGATGCCGTATACAGAGGCAAAAACTGCATTTAGGGAGTTTATCGAAGGAAAACGAGACAGGTAACTAAGAAAATTCTTGCCATTGCAAACAAAATTGTTGTTGCATAAATCAAATTTTTTTATGTGATAATAGTTGTTAGCATAGTCAAGGAAACTTGTCAATATTCTGTTATTTCACATATCTGAGCATCGGAAACATTGGTACATATTCGTAAGCTAGAGATCTTTGGCTTCAAATCGTTTGGTTATAAAAACACGATCATTAACCTTGAACCTGGTCTTGTGGCAATTTCTGGTGCTAACGGTTCTGGCAAGAGCAACATACTGGATGCTATATCTTTTGCATTAGGTGAGAATGCTCCAAAGATAATGAGAGTTGACAAATTACGCTCGCTACTTCATGATGTTGATGGAAGTCGTCATGGTGCAAAGATAGCACGGGTGAGTTGTCACTTTGATAATACTGATAGGAAGATCCCAGTTGATTCCAATACTGTTACTATAACAAGAGAGATGGATGAGGCCGGTGAGAATATTTACTATCTTAATCAAAAAAAAATGCAGCGAAATCATGTCCTTGATCTATTGGAGGTTGCAAATGCAGGAATTCACAAATTAAACATAGTTCAACAGGGAACGATTACCAGGATTTCAGAATTTAATGCAGAAGAAAGACGCAAGATAATTGAGGATATTATCGGTTTAGCTTATTTTGATGAAAAAAAGACCGAAGCATTAAAACAATTAGACGAGGCAGACAGGCGGCTTGAAATTGCACTTGCTAGGATGGATGAAATTAAAAAACGAATAGATGAACTTGAGGAGGAAAGAAACCACCAATTACGATATGATCTTTTGGATCGTGAACTCAAAAGATTTCATGCCATCCAATCATCTAATAAATTAAAGGATATTGAATCTCAAAAAGTTTCAAAAGAGAGAAACCTAAATGCAATCCAGTCTGAAACAAAAAAACTAGACGAGCAGCGCAGCCAATTAAAAGATGAAATCAAAAAACTGGAAGAGGAAAAACTAAAGTTCATGGAGGAGGTAAATGCATATAATATTGCCAAAGCCGCAATAGATTCTGAACTTAGTGCTGCAATGCACCAGTCTGAGGCAGCAAACAGCAAGATTGTAACTAATACAAGACGACTGGGACAAATAGTTGCACGTCTGCCAGAAATTGAATCAGAGTTAAATAATTTACATGAAAAAAGATCTCAACTTGAAGTACAGATTCAACAACTAAAAGAATATGTAAACTCTATTAATGAAACTAAAAAAACTGCAAACACTGATCTTTCCGCAGTTGACTCCGAAATTAATCAAGTATTAAAACAACAATCACATGCAGCAACAAACAAACTCAAAGTAGACGAAAGAATAAAAAATATTAAAAATTTGCTTCATGACGCAAAACTTTCATTTTCCAAAATAGAACAAGAAAGAACGGATATTGCAAACAAAATTGAACAAAACTCTTCAAAAATTAAATCTCTTTTAGAAGAAAAAGAAAAACTCCTAAACCTTGAACAGAAATTAAAAATAATTCGAGCTGGACATGAAGCAACTATTAAAGAATTAAAATCAAGATTGGTAAACATGTCTGAAAGAAAAGCAAAAATTGAGAAAGACATTGAGGATACCACACTGATTTTAGAAAAAGCAAGCAAGGCAGCTACTCAATATGAAGCAAAAATTAGAGTTGTCAAAGAAGTCATGCATGAAGATTATTCAATAGCAAAGCTAAAGGAGGATTCTAAAAGATTGGGTATACAGGGCCTTGTTTATGAGATGCTATCGTGGGACAAGCAATATGAAAGACCAATACTTGCAGTAGGCTCTGACTGGCTAAAAGCACTTGTTGTAAATGACTTTGCTGCATTGCTTGGACTGGCAGAATTTGCACAAGAAAAGAAACTTCCAAAAATACGTATTATACCACTAGATGCTATTCCAAACTCAAAAATTTCTTTACCACAGGAACAAGGAATAGTTGGTGTGTTGTCTGATTACATAAAATGTGACGAAAAACTTGCAGCTCTGAAGAATTTTATTTTTGGAAATATTATTCTGGTAAATTCAAACGAATCTGCATATGTTTTATCCAAAAAAGGATTTAGAGCAGTGACTGCTGATGGGCAATTCTTTGAAGCAGATGCAAATGCCATTGTAGTTGATATTCACTCAAAAATTTCGAATCTTACAAAAATTATTCTTCTAAGCACATCTGTTGATGGTCTGGTTCAATCTTTAGATCTTTTGAAAAAATTTATTCAAAACAAAAGAGCTCAGATTAAAAAAATTGAAAGAATAACAAAAAGTCTAGACAATAGGTATAATGCTTCTGATACAGGACTTGCAAATGTTGATCTTAGCTTTACAGATGCTAAAGCGAAACTAAAATCTATTTCCTTATCAGAAGATCAACTCACATCAAGAATTTCGCAACTTAGACGACATGAGGAAAGTTTGAAGACAAATGCGGCAAAACTAGAATCCTATATTGCTTCACTGGAAGAACGAATTTTGATGACACAAGAAAACTATGCCGATGAAGAACAGGCACGAATAGCATCTGCACTTACTACATTAAATGAAAAAAAATCTACACTCCTAAACACCTTGAATTCAATATCTGCACAATTCCGAGAACAAACCTCACAGCTAACATTGTTGACAAACGAAGAAACTGCGCTTAAATCAAGCACACGATTACTTTCACAAGAACAATCTACACTTAATCATGAAAAATATGACCTTGAGGTAGAGTCACGATCACTTGTGAAAGAAAAGGAAAAAATGGATCTAGTCTTGGTGTCATTAAGAGAAAAAGAACAACAGCTAATATCTACTTCTGGAACGTCGGTTTCTGCACTAAAAGAATATGATTCCAAGCTAAAGGGATTGTATGATAACGAAAAGGCAGTCACAAAGGAAATTAATAATTTTGAAAGACAATCAGATTCTCTTTTACGTGATATCAGGGATCTCACTGAAAATGAAGTTAAGATACGTGACACGCTTTCATCATTTGGATACCAAGAAATCTTGGAAACATTTGATGTAGACCAAATATTTGCAGCCCTGGAATCAGAAAGAAAATCACTAAGTGGTTCTCTTAATACCAAATCTCCGGAGCAATACTTGGAG
>JBOGQR010000045.1:0-10717 GCA_050749225.1 Nitrosopumilaceae archaeon
GTTCTACTATAGGATAGTTGATTTCATTGATTCCAATTTCAGTAGAGGCATCAGATGAATTTCCATCCTCAAGTTTTTTTCTCTCAGATAAAACCTGGTCTTCATTTTTCTTCAGGCATTCATTGGCAATAATTTGATAATCAAGGTAGGTAGCCTTCTTTACATTACATCTTTGGTGAGCCAAGCAAAGGTTTTCCAGTCTATTGTCTTGTCTATTATTGTTAAGATGATCAAAGATAGCGTCTCGAAAATCTTCGAATGGTTCTTTACAGTAAAGACATTTCCCTCTTTGTTTATTAAATAAAGTTGGAAGATATTCTACTTTTTTTGTTGCGGATAGTTGCTTAATCATGATGGTCTCCAAGAAATGCTTCTGTTAGAGAGAAAATCAATTTTAGATCTCCAGTTTTTCAGATGACATTAGGATAAGCTTGTTTATGATCTCATCAAAAGTTTGGTTTCCTTTGCATAATATTTTCAATCGTTCACGAGTTTCGGCAGTTATTGTAATAGTTGTTAATTCTGATAATGAATTTTCCAAGTTAATCTAACATCTCCTTTGATTTGATACCTCTAGCCCAGTGTGGAAGATCGATACAAGAAGAACAGACCAAATAGGAACTGCCGATGACATATGTTACACGAAATTTGGAGTCATTACTGCAACAACGGAGCACGGTACTCATTTTTATGATCCTACATTTTTTAAAAGGTCATTTACGATCTCATCAAAAGTTTGATCTTTCTTACCTCTCGCCGCTAATTTATCTCGTGTCTCTGGCTTTAGTGCAATTGTAGTTAGACTGGACATTATACTATGATACTCATAATTATTATAAGTGAACTATTCGAAGGAGAATGTTAGATAGCTATGGAAATTACAATTTGTCCTAAATGCGACGCATCTAATGGCTATCTTGTATTCAGGCCAGCAGGAAATAGTAAAAACGAATATCCCTATGTAGGTCATTACGATTCTTCAAAAGGTTCTAGAACTCGTTGGTGTTACCTGACAAAGAAATCACTTTCAAATGTCAAACCTGTGAATTCAATTGATAAACAGATTATAGAAAAATATCTAAACAATAATGCAATTAAAAATGAGTTATCGGCAGATTGGAAAAACTCATTAAACTTTTTGTCAAAGAATAAAGTAAAAATCGCTAAATTAATGCACATATTGCACAAAGATCACCCAGAAAAGTATAACGAATTTTTATCAACAAAGAAAGATATGGAGAAATCGTTGAAAACAATATGTATTGCTCATCAAGATCCACTCAAAGTGCAGCGTTTAGAAACTGTAGTTTTATCTGAATGGATTACATATTTAGCTTGGACTTACTATCTTTATGTAAAATTACCAAAATTTCATCTTTCTAAAAAACAGTTTAAGAAAATTGCAACATTAAGACGAAAGGAAGTATTACAAATTGACAACCCAAAGAGCATGGATCAAGCTTTACAGTACAAGTTTGTTGGAATTCAATGTAAGAATTGTGCATCATGGAGAGTAGATGAAAAATATGTCAGTATGAAATTTAGAACATTTCATTGTTATGCGTGTGGTAAAGATTTTAACAGACCACTCAGTTTGCAGAATCTTGTTTCTGCGTCTTAAGATGCTTCTTAGATTTAGGATCCTTGCTTAACAAATAATCAATTGCTTGTCCTTGTCTCTTGATTTCATCGTTTAGCTTTTCTTTTTCTGAGAGTTCTGCTTCTAGCTTTGCAATTTTGATTCTATTTCTTTCTTCATTGTTGATTGTCAAATTAGGAACTGCATTGAGATATTCCTCCACAAGTTCAGAGATATGTGCCTGGAAATAATTTCTGTCAAGTTTGACAAGGCCAATATGCCCCATTTGGAATTCTTTCTTGATCAAAGCTGCCAATGGAGAATCTTTGGATAGTGTTTCCTTGTTTACCTTGTTGAAGTATCTTCTGAATCCGTTCATGACTGGCACCTCATGTCTTCTTTTTCCTTTTACAAGCGGTGTCCTAAGCCCAGCTCGTTTCAATACTTCTTCCATTCTAGATTTGACTGCATTAGAAGTAAGAGGTACTATGAATGGCCCTTCTTTTTTGAATAAAGGATCTATCGGTCGTGGTTCTTTCCCCATTTCCTTGATCCAGTTAGTCTTGTAATTCATCAAGGCTTGATAAGCTTCTGGAGTCACAAATCCAGGATATTCGTCTGATGTTCCCTTGTAAACAGTAAACATGGCGCAAACAACTTGGGCCTTTTCAACTTCAGACTCTGTAATATCAAATGTTATTTTGTCATCAAGCTTGTACACTGGTTTGACATCATTCCAGGTAAGACCAAATCCACCAAGTCGTATGCCAGAGCTTGAAGCTACAAGAATTATTGCCTTTTCAATTGCACCATTAGTAAAGATTAACATCTTTTGAATTTCTTCTCTTGTGTATCCACTTCCTGTATTGCCACTACTAGATTCAGGAAATGTGGAGTAGACTCGCTTCCAAGCTACGGGTACTTCATTCATGTCCAATAGCTTCTTTATTGGTTTGAAATATCGACTAAATGAATTTGGACTGAGATAATCTTTATCGATTTTCTGTAATTCAGTTCTATCTCTAAGCTTCTTTGATATTGACAACAAAACACCCATGGCCCAAGCCGGATCACTCTTAGATTTGTTTACAAATTGAGCTGCCCTTTCCTCAAAGGTTCCTGTTAGAATATCTTCCAAGACATCACAAAGTATTCTTTTCAATGTCCTAGTGTACTTTTCCTTTGTTACTGGAGATTTTATCCCCTGATAGAACAGCTGCAAGGGTTCCTCACTAATGCTTTGAATGTCTTCTTTTCTTAATTTCAAGACATGTTCTCATGCCTAACGGAACCATAAAAAGAAGATTATAGTGGCGGGCCCGATGGGACTCGAACCCACGACCTGACGCTCCGCAAGCGTCCGCACTATCCAAGCTGTGCAACGGGTCCATTGGAAGTTTCATTTGACCCGTTATAATACATTTCAAATAGTTTTGAGAATTTGAAATTTATGCTGCTTGCTGTTCAGCCTTTTTTACAAAGACATAATTCATTATCAGTCCTGCAATTATCGCGCCAATAATTGGGCCTGCCCAGTAAATCCAGTGATAATCCCAGTATCCTGAGATAAGTGCCGGACCAAAGGTTCTTGCAGGATTCACAGATGCGCCAGTCAATGGAACACCAACTAGGTGAATCAAAAATATCATGCCACCAATGGCAAGACCGTACATTCCTGCAGGAGCTTTTTTGTGAACTGCTGTCATGAAAATTACAGTAACCAAGAAAAACGTCAAAATGATTTCAACTGCAAGACCAGACATAGCACTGTGGTTTAGAAGTTCGCTTGGTCCTCCCTGTGTTCCAAAATTTACTTTTGCGCCAAGATCTGGCAAGATCGCTTTTAGTGATGCGGCAGCAGTAATTGCACCAATTAACTGAAATATGATATAGGCAATGCCATCTTTGATTCCAATTCTTCTAGTAACTAACATGGAAATTGTCACAGCTGGATTAATGTGAGCTCCAGAAACATGACCAAATGTGTAAACCATCAAGCCAATTGCAGCACCGTGTGCCAGAGATATCATGACTATTGCTTGAATTGACAGACCTGTTCCAAATGCAACTGCTGCTAGTATGATAGCTAGTGGCCCAAAGAAAACCAAGCAGTATGTTGCAATAGCTTCTGCAAACCATGCACGCGGATTTACCATTAGTCAATCACCTTTGGAATAACCATATAAAACATTCGAATACGAAAAAATAATTAGGGAATAAAAAAAAGAAACATCGTGCTTACAGAAAACGATGACGTTCCAGATTTTAGCTTAAAGGATGCAAACGGAAAATTAATTAAAAAATCAGATCTAAAAGGCAAAAAATATGTCGTATATTTT
This sequence comes from Nitrosopumilaceae archaeon, assembly GCA_050749225.1. GTDB lineage: Archaea > Thermoproteota > Nitrososphaeria > Nitrososphaerales > Nitrosopumilaceae > TA-20. The sequence goes on from JBOGQR010000045.1 coordinate 3,919, forward strand.
TACCCAAAGGATTTCACACCAGGATGCACTACAGAGGCAGCCGAGTTTTCCCAAGACTACAAGAAATTCAAAAATGCGGGAATAGAAATACTTGGAATAAGTCCAGATGATGAAGAGTCTCACAAAAAGTTTGGCGAAAAGATGAAGGTGCCATTTATTTTGCTTGCAGATATCCAGACCGAGGTTGCAAAAAAGTTTGGAGTATGGGGCAAAAAGCAATTCATGGGTAGAGAATACATGGGTGTAAACAGGTCAACCTTTTTGGTAAATGAAAAAGGAAAAATTTTCAAAGTGTTTGAAAAAGTAAAACCTGCAGGACATGCACAAGAAGTCCTAGAGGCTTTTAAAAATTAGTTTAGGGCTTCCAGCCAGCTGGCAGGGTACCGCGTTTTTGTTTTGGCGGTTCTGGTGCAACCTGAACTGTCTGAGTTCCAGGTTCACCCTTGAATTGTTTGTTTGGTGGATGATATGACAGTCTTGCTCTTGTTGCAAAATACTTGTTTCCAGTATAACCTGTAGAGCTGGTTGTTGCATATGCTGGTGCAACTTCGCCAACTGCTCTTTCTTGAGTTGATGAAACTTGTTTTGCTGTTTCAGCTATAGTTGGTTTTGGTGGAGCCATGCCTGCTGGTAATGTTCCATGAGTTGGACCTGAAGCTGCCGGTCTTGGTTTTGGTGCCGGAGGTGGTGCAGGCCTTGTCTCTTCATGTCTTGAAGGCTGTGTTTGTAGAGTATACTCTTCTGCTGCCTGCGCACCTTTTGCCTTCCATGTTGATGACGATGGTTTTGATTTTTGTGAGCTTAAGGTTTCCTGATAAGTATATTGCGGCTCTGGCGCTGGAGGAGAAGACGATTTTGATGTCTGAGTTGCAGGTTCACCCTTGAATTGTTTGTTTGGTGGATGATATGACAGTCTTGCTCTTGTTGCAAAATACTTGTTTCCAGTATAACCTGTAGAGCTGGTTGTTGCATATGCTGGTGCAACTTCGCCAGATGATTCTGATGATGTAGATGATGCTGGAACTTCTTTTGGTTTTGGTGGAGGAGCCATGCCTGCTGGCAATGTTCCATGAGTTGGACCTGAAGCTGCTGGTCTTGGTTTTGGTGCCGGAGGCGGTACAGGTCTTGTTTCAGATGGTCTTGCATGCTGTTCTGCAGGTTTTACCTGAGATGATAATTGACCGAGCTTTGCTTCAAGTTCGGCTATTTTTGCTTCAAGTTCGGAAGTAGATTTTTTAGTAGAACGTGGTTTTCTTGGTTTAGTTTCTTTTGACATGTGCTATTTGGTCATGTAAATGTAGTTTATTTAGATTTTGATCAGGTTTGCACGTGATTATTTATAGAAGTTTTATAAGAAGCGCAAGGAGTTTATTCTTCATTGGACGATTTTGAAAAGGACTACCCCGGGTTTGACTGGAAAAATACACCTGCCTACAAGCATCCTGGTGGTAGAAACTGTCCTTGCCCTAAACATGAATACATAAGAGAGCAGATAAATGTGGCAAGGACTGTAAGTCAGACAAGCAAGGAAGTTGGCAAGATAACACTCAAGTTTTGCCCTGATCACTACAAAGTATATCTAAAAGAAGTGATTCCTGCAATGCCTTTCAAATACAGGATGCTAACCAAGATAGCTCTTAAAATTGGAGCAATACAAATTGAGCAGCTCAAATACATGCAATCAGACCAATGTTTTTACTGCAAATTTGGATCTGGCGGCCATGACAAGAAAACTGAATTGCCCCCAATAGGCTAGACAGGTCCAAGCAAAATCTTTGGTTTGTTAGGAGTATCGTGATGACATTTTTTTCCACATAGTGGACATGTTATCCTATCCAAAAAAATGCACTGACAAATATGTGATTTTAGATAACTTTCAGCACTTTTTGTATATTCCCCAGTGCCGTTGCAAAATGAACATGGTGTATCTAAAAGCACAATCTTACCCTGTCCATTACAAACGGCACATTTTTGATCAGTCACGTTGACGAGTTTCCTCTGGAAGATAATTAAATTCCTTTTGTTAAATCTTTTTCCTACTTGGTGTGTAAAAATCCAGTTAAGCTTATACAATATACAAATTCAGTAGTGTTGTGGCAATAGAAGACCTTGGCGAGTTTGTAGAAAGACTGGAAAATGCAGGAGAGTTAAAGCGGATAAAAACTCAAGTCGATACCAATTTAGAGATTGCCGAGATTTTAAGAAGAACGATGTATGCAAACGGTCCAGCACTTTATTTTGAAAACGTAAAAAATTATGACATGCCAGTTTTGGGAAATGCGTTTGGCTCGCTAAAAAGATTGGAGATCGGATTAGAGACTGACAATTTTACTCAAATTGGTCAGAGAATTGTTGACATGACAAAGATGGAAATTCCAACTGGAATTTTTGAAAAAATAAAAAAATTACCAGAGCTATCAAAGATGACAGACATTGCACCAAAGCTGCAAAAAAGCGGACCTGTGACAGAAATTTTTGAAGATTCACCCTCATTTGACAAAATTCCAATTTTAAAAACATGGCATAAAGATGCTGGGAGGTTCATCACTTTTGGTCTTGTTGCTACAAAACATCCAGATACAGAGATTAGAAATCTAGGAGTGTACAGAATGCAGATACTTGATGGCACACATGCTCTCATGCACTGGCAAAAACACAAGAGGGGAGCACATCACTATGACATCAAAAAAGATACAGGAAATAAAATCGAGGTAGCAGTAATCATTGGCTCAGACCCAGCAACAGTATTTTCTGCTGTTGCCCCCGTCCCCGAAGGACTAGACAAATATCTTTTTGCTGGAATAACAAGAAAGACTGGAATTAAGACCGTAAAATGCAAAACAGTTGATCTTGAGGTTCCCGCAAACGCAGAGCTTGTACTAGAAGGATATGTTGATCCGTCAGACATTAGAATGGAAGGGCCGTTTGGTGATCATACAGGGTACTATACCCCACCAGAGCCATATCCAGTATTTACTCTGACTGGAATAATGCGACGACAAAAGCCAATTTATCACACCACAATTGTGGGCAAGCCAATTCTGGAAGACGCATTTATTGGCAAAGTAATAGAGCGTTCATTTCTGCCTTTGATCAAAATGTTCCAACCCGAAGTTGTTGATTTTTCCATGCCAGCTGCAGGATGGTTCCAAGGAATGGCCATCATATCCATTAAGAAAAGATACCCAGGTCAGGCAAAAAAAGTAATGATGGGTTTATGGGGTCTGGGACAGCTTGCACTGACAAAAATTTTTGTCGTAGTAGATGAAGACATCAATGTGCATGACATGAACGATGTCATATGGGCAATTACAACCAGATCTGATGCAGCACGGGATATCATCATAATAAACAACACACCTACTGACACTTTGGATCCTGCATCACCACTAGTAAATCTCGGATCAAAGCTTGGAATTGATGCAACACAAAAGACCAAAGAAGAAGGATATCAAAGAGAGATTCAGGAACTAGTTGTAGTTGATGAGGATACAAAGAACATAGTTGATGCCAAGTGGTCTAGTTACGGGATTTAGTGCATCTGAACTGTATTATAGAAATTGTCTCTCTCTTCTACCTGATATCCAATTTGCTTTACCGCTTGTATTATTTTACTTGAGGTAAGCTCTGTAGAGCGGGAACCTGTGCATGAAACAACTTCTTCTCCAAGCAGTGTTCCCCCAAAGTCATCAGCACCATATTGTAGTGCAATCTGTGCCATCCCTATGCCGTTTGTAAGCCATGAGGATTGTATGTGCGGGATCAATCCATCATACATGATTCTTGATATTGCTATCATCTTTAGCAGCTGTGAGCCACCTGCAGAGTATTTGACAGTCTCTTCTTTTTGCATAAGTGTGTTGTTTGGCTCAAAGCTCCATGGAATAAATGCCATAAACCCTCCTGTTTTTTCTTGAAGCGTTGCAATTTTGATAAAGTGTTCTGCAATGTCTCTTACGCTTTCCACATGCCCATACATCATTGTTGCAGATGCCGGCAGTCCCATGGTATGAGCTTCCTCCATTATTTTCAACCACTGCTCTGACGAGATTTTTTTTGGACTGATTATGTTTTTTACAGAATCTACCAAAATTTCTGCGCCTGCCCCAGGTACAGATTGCAGTCCTGCTTCTTTTAATCTTGAAAGAACTTCTCTTGTGCTAATTTTTTCTACCCTAGATATCATATCAATCTCTGATGCGGACAGTCCATGTATGCCAACTTTGGGAAATTTTTCCCTCATCATTTTAAACGCATCTTCATAATATTCAATTCGGAGTTTTGGATTATGTCCCCCTTGAATCAATACTTGAGTAATTCCAAACATCTCAGAAGCTGTTTTTATTCGTGATTGAATTTCTTCAAGCGAAACAGTGTAAGACTCTTCATGTCCTGGCGGTCTGTAAAATGCACAAAACTTGCAGTCAGTTATACACACGTTAGTATAGTTTAGTATCATGTTGTTTACAAACGAAACTTTTTTCCCAAATTTTTTTCTGGTAAGATGTCCAGCCACTAGACCAATAAGATGAACATCATTTGATTCTAGTAGTCTGATGCAATCGTTAAGGCCTGGTCTAATTCCGTTTAGTGAATTTTCTAGTATGTCACCAATTTCAGAACTATAAAGCTCTTTTGTAACCTGACTCAATTTGTTTTTGGGTTTGTTTCATCTTATTTAATTCTTGACAGCAAAATCATGCCCGCTATTTTTAAGTAGGGCACGACGAGGATAAACTCCAATGGTCACAGGTCACCAACTCCGAATGAACCGAATTTTACGAGCTGGAAAAATGCTTTGTATTCCAATGGATCACGGAATTTCAAGTGGTCCCCTAAAGGGAATTGAAGATCCTCATTCGTTAGTTTATGATTGCCAGCATTATGGATTAACTTCTGTTATAGTAAACAAAGGAATTCTAAAGACATTTCCAAAACCGCCCAAAGTTGGAGTACTGGTACATTATTCAGGTAGCACATCGCTTTCAACTTCACCAAATAGAAAGATGTTAACTGGTTCTGTAGAAGAAGCGCTCAGATTGGGTGCAGACGGAGTTTCTCTTCACATCAACATTGGTGGAAAAGAAGAGCCAGAAATGATTGAGCAGTTAGGAAGAATTGCAGATGACTGTCACAAATGGAGCATGCCGCTATTGGCAATGATGTATCCTAGGGGCGAGAACATCAAAAATCCGCACGATCCTGAAATTGTAGGCCATGTTGCAAGAATTGGGGCAGAGCTTGGCGCAGACATAGTAAAGACATTGTACACTGGCGATGCAGATTCATTTGCAAAAATTGTAAAAAGCACTCCAGTTCCAATAGTAATAGCTGGTGGGCCAAAAGCAAAAACTGACATGGACGTATTAGAAATGACCGAAGATGCAATGAAAGCGGGAGCCAAGGGGGTAACATATGGCAGAAATATTTTCGAGCACAAAAACCCAGGTAAGATGACTCATGCATTAGCTGGCATAATATTTAGGAAAGAGACTGCAAAGGAAGCTGCAAAACATCTTGACGAAAAATAGAGAGTTGATAATTTCCCCCAAGGTATCAAGGGGGCAGATTGGCAAATTTCTTGCTGAAATTGAGAGCGAAGGAATCAAGATTGTCAACGTAGACCCACAGAGCCTAAGAGGACTCAAGACCAAATTATCAACACTATACACCTCTCAGAGTGCAAGATATGTACTAGTGGACAGGCCGACAAAATACAAGGGCAAAAAAATCGGCATGAGGTTTAAGGTTCTCTCAAATAATGACATTGAGAGCATACTAAAATTTGCAAAGATGGGCCTTGATTTTGTTGTAGTAGATGTCACTGATTGGAAAATAATTCCCCTTGAGAACATAATAGCCAAATTGCACAAACTTCACACCAAAGTATTTGCAACTGCAAAAAATCCTGATGAGGTAAGAAAGATGTTCTCTATTTTAGAAATAGGTGTAGATGGCGTAATATTTTCAACAGATTCCATTAACGAAGTAAGAGAAGTACTAGTATATCTTGGAACAAAAAGTTTTGAGCTAAAACCTGCCAAGATACTTGAAATTAAAGAAGTTGGAAACGGCGAGAGAGTTTGTGTAGATACAGCATCAATGCTTGGGCGCGGGGAGGGAATGTTAATTGGCAGTAGATCAAACTTTTTGTTTTTGGTTCACAACGAATCGGTTGGTTCCTCGTTTACATCGCCAAGACCATTTAGAGTAAATGCAGGTGCAGTTCATTGCTATACACTTTCACCAGATGGCACCACAAAATACTTGTCAGAGCTTGAGACTGGTTCTGAGGTATTGGTTTTGGATTCACATGGGAGAGCAAGACGGGCAACTGTCGGACGCTCTAAAATTGAAAGCAGACCAATGCTTATGATCAAAGCGCAGATTGGCAACGAGGTTGGTGGAATCATAGCACAAAACGCAGAAACAATCAGATTTGTAAAACCAAACGGACATTTGGTTTCGGTAACTCATCTCAAAAAAGGTGATACCGTTCTGGCCCATGCCAAAATTGCAACTGGCAGGCACTTTGGAATGGAAGTAGACGATGAATATATTGTAGAAAAATAATTATAGAAAAAGAAAAAAGAATTATTTTATTTTCTTTTTTAATTGAATTATCTCAGCCATCTCATCTTTCAGGTGTTTCTTGAGTAGTTGTTCGTGCTGGCGTTTGTGTTTCCAGTACAGATTCATCATTCCCTGTCTTGTTCTTGCTTTTCTGATAGCCTTTGTATATGTTCTATGGCTTGCTTCGACAGTTTTGAAATAAGACTTGCTGTTTGATGTAACCATC
>JBOGQR010000046.1:0-10673 GCA_050749225.1 Nitrosopumilaceae archaeon
TTATTAGAAAATTAACAAATTTGTCTTCGTGTTTTTTTCCTTTTGAGATTGCAATCTGATCGGCAAGTTTTTGTTGCATAGCAAGAAGCAATTCTACTTTGAATAATATTTTAAAAAAAGCCCATCCAAATCTTTCCATTGGATTACTTATCAAAAAACCATCTTTTATTTCACATAACGATTGAAGACGTTCCATTGCTACAGAAATAAGTTCTCTATCAGTTTCGTATTTTGTTGTAGCAATTTCAACAGTTACTGCCTTATAGCTCATGATATCTTATTTTTTTACCTACTTTTGTCTTTAACTAAATCTTGGGAATGGAAAGCCTCATTTGTGATTAAAGTTATGCATATACAGGATAGAAAAGTTGGTTGATAAAGAGGAAGATGAAAAAAGACGCAATGATGATTTAATAAAAGATTACGGAGCGGTATTAAGAGAAAGTGCAATTTTAACATCTTTTTCAGGGTTTCTATTTGGATTTTTGTTAAATATCTCGATAAGTTCCTCGGCCGGTTTTATCCTCATAGATAGAATCATACTTTTGATAGCTTTATTTTCAATAACAATATCAGTTTCACTTTTTATAATGCCTATAATTTATCACCATTTAGAGTATCCGTATATTGATTTTGGGAAATTCAAGCAAAGAAGTCATCGTTTCACATTATTTGGTTTAATTCCTGCAATGATCACATTATTCTTGGGTTTACAGCTTGCCACTAGATCTTTGGTAGGAAATATTGTTGTTTCCTTCTTACTTGGTACAATACCTTTTGTACTCATCTACGCGTTTTACAGATTAAGAAAATTTAGAACTCGAGTCTAGTTTTATTCTTTGTTAATTATATGACAAATATTACAGATTATTTTGTTTAGAGGTTTCTTGCGATGTATTTTCTTTAGGTTCTATTGTATGCTCTTTTAGTTTATCAGACCATGAAACAAGCTTTCCATCTTCTTCTACATGAATAGTAGTTTCTACTCTCACGCGTATTCCAACAGTACGAAAAAGAGCAAGTAGTTTCCCACCGTCAATTGTTTCTGTGACTTCTCCTGACTGGATAAGTTCAGCAAGCTTGTCTACAACCATTTTAGTTTCATTTGGAAATTGGCTTTCTGCATTTTGAAGAATTTCAAGACCGCGATAACCTAGTTGCTTTACAAGAATTTCTCTTGTAGAGGGAGTGTTTGGTGGAGAAGGTTTCTGCGCCTTTAGTTCCTCTTGTTTTTGTTGTTCTGTAATATTTTTTTGCATCTCGCGTAATCTTTTTGCTTTTAAAAGTTCTAGTTCTTTATCTTCCTCGCTCATCCCTTAATTACTCCAATTGGAACAAGTTTTGCAACTTTGGTTGCAATTCCAAGTTCATGTGATACATTAGCGACAGCATCCACATCTTTGTAAGCCTCTGGTGTTTCTTCCACTACTCCTTCTCTTGTAAGGGCTTTGATGAAAATTCCTTTATCGCCAAGTGATTTTTGTACTTGTACATCAGTAAAGTTTCGTCTAGCTGCAGACCTTGACATCATTCTTCCTGCACCATGTGCTGTTGAACCAAAACTTAGATCCATCGAATTAGGTTGACCCAAAAGAATCCAGCTGCCAGTACCCATAGAACCTGGAATAAAGACTGGTTGGCCCAAGTCGCGGTATTTTTGCGGTATTTCATCTCTTCCCGCTGGAAATGCTCTAGTTGCACCTTTTCTATGTACAACCACAGATTTTAGTTTGCCATCGATTTTGTGTTTTTCTACCTTTGCAATATTATGAGCAACATCATAGATCAGTTTCATATCCAAATCGGCTTCGGATTGTTTGAATATTCGCTCAAAGGCTTTTCTTGTCCAGTGTGTAATCATTTGTCTATTACTCCAGGCAAAGTTTAGGGCAGCAAACATTGCTTTTCTATATGATTCTCCCTCTTCAGATGAATTTGGTACGCACGCTAGCTCTCGGTCTGCCAAAGTGATATTGTATTTTTGTAGTGCTTGTTCCGAAACTCTAAGATAATCACTGCACACTTGGTGACCAAATCCTCTAGACCCGCAATGAATCAAAATAGTAATTTGTCCTTCGTTATAGATGCCCATCCTTTTTGCAGCTTCCTTGTCATGAATTTCTTGTACTTTTTGAACTTCAAGAAAATGATTTCCTGAACCAAGACTGCCAAGTTGTGGAGCCCCGCGTTTTCGTGCTGTTGGAGATACCTTATTTGGATCGGCATTTTTTATCTGACCATTTTCTTCACACACGTCTGCATCATCGTTTGAACCATAACCATGATCAATAGCCCAGCGTACTCCTTTTACTAGTACCTCATCAAGTTCTGAAAAGTTCAATTTGACAGCTCCTTTTGATCCAACACCAGACGGAATTGAATTGAACAGTTCTGTTACAAGGTCTTTGAGTTTTGGCCTTACATCTTTTTCATTAAGATTTGTTCGTATTAGTCTTACACCACAATTAATGTCGTAACCCACCCCACCCGGACTAATCATTCCTTCTTCTGCATCCATTGCCGCTACTCCTCCTACTGGAAATCCATATCCTTCATGTCCATCTGGTAAAACTACAACGTGCTTTTGTACACCAGGCAAAGTTGAGACATTTATTGCTTGAGTAAGTGTTCTATCAGTCATCATTTTTTGAATTAACGCTTCATCGGCATATATTGTGACAGGAACTTTCATTCCTCGATTTGAATCAGCTTCAATCCTATATTCCATATTACCAATTTTTTTTGGAATTAATGATGCCATCTAGCTCAGTGAGAAAAGCGGACTTCCACACAATTTAAATCATAAGTAGGTTTCTTTCACCTAATCTATAATACTTTATATTATTTCAGAAAGTTCTATCACATACGAACATAGGTTCAAACAAAGTATGTTATTTTATAACAGCTGCATTAATCATTATTTTGTCATATGTAGAATCAGATGCTCAAGCATATTCTACTATTTTTACTCAGAATACCATTGTTAGTGATAATGGTTCTCCAATTGTCATTTACAGAGACTCGTATTCACCAACTTCGGTTATTCATATTGTTATCAACGCACCTGATTTTAATTCAAATCAATATGCGATAGATACAATAGGAAACGATCTCGAAAACAAAATAATCATACATACCAGAGAAAGTAGCATATCTTACAGACTGGTTGAAACCGGACCTAACACAGGAGTTTTTGCAGGATATGTTACTTTATCAGCAACTACGTCAACTTGTTCACCAGTTTGTGGTCCAACAGATGGATTATTGGCTGCGTCAGGAGATGATGGCTTGACAGTTTCATTTACCTATGCAAAAGATAGAACAATTACTACCACCTTGACAGGTTCAACGCAATATAAGATCAATGAACAGTCAACACCAGAATTTGGGCCACTATCAGATCTTGTTATCACAATATCAATAATTGGAGTTATAGTATTTTCAAGACAATATAAAACAATTAACAAACCATGTTAGTGAACATTGTTACCGAAATTTAAAATAAAATTAGCATATCATTTTCATTGATGAGAATGATAGTTAGGCAATTAAATGAAAAATCTGAACTACAAACTAGTAAGAACATGTCAAAACAGCAATACAGATCAGAAATGGGCATAATTTCAGAGATTTTAGGCATAACAATGGATAGCGGCAGATGTGGAGCAATAATATCCTCCATAGCTAGAAGAGCTAATCTGTCACATTATGCAGTAATTGAGAAATGTCAGAAGTTAATAGATGCAGGATTGGTAGAATCTACAAGTACTAATAGAAATCATACTTTTATTGTTACAGAAAAGGGAATACAATTTTTTCAAGAGCTACAAAAATTCATAGAAATCGCACAATCAATAAAAGTAAGATTTTGAGTCACAGGTATAAATCCTGAATAATCTCCCTTGCTTGATTTTGCCAAAAAATAGCTCAAAAATGTTGAAAGTAAGTAGGTTTATTTTCCTTATTTGATTTAAATTTGTTATATGCCAATTTTACCAATTGATGGTGGACGGTATGGCACCAAAGAAATGCGTGAAATTTTTGATGAAGAAAAGAAGATTCAATATCAACTTGAGATAGAGGCAACAGCTGCAGAATCGCAAGCAGAAATCAGCATGATTCCAAAGGATGTAGCGCAAAATATTGCAAAAATGGCGCGCTCTGGCAGGGTAACTTCCAAGAGAATAAAAGAGCTAGAAGTAAAAAGTGATCACGATACTGCTGCTTTGGTAGAAGCATTAAGTGAATTGTGTAAACCTGTTGCAAAGCCTTGGGTACATTATGGTCTTACAAGCAATGACCTAGTAGATACAAGTAATTCCATGCAGGTAAGAGATTCATTTAAAATAATAGAACCAAAAGTTGCAAAGTTAGCTATTATTTTAGCAAAGTTTGCAAGGAAATTCAAAGACACACCTGCTGTTGGAAGAACTCATGGTCAACACGCAAGTATCATAGCATTTGGTTTAAAATTTGCAAATTGGGCTTCTGAGATGTCAAACCATGTAGACAGAATTGAAGAATGTAAAAAAAGGGTACTGATATGCAAAACTTTGGGCGTAGTAGGTACAGGTTCTCTAATGGGTTCAAAAGCACTTGAGGTTCAAAAAAGAATTGCAAAAAAACTTTCTTTGTATCCTGCTGATGTCACAACACAGATCATAGCGAGAGAAAAATATGCAGAATATGTATTTTGTAATGCTTTGATCGGAGCAACATTAGAAAAAATTGCTGTTGAGATACGAAATCTTCAAAGAACAGAGATTGGTGAGGTTGCAGAGCCTTTTAAAAAAGGTCAGATGGGAAGCAGTGCAGTTCCTGTAAAAAGAAACCCTACAAAAAGCGAGCGTGTTACATCATTGTCAAAAATACTGCGAAGTCAGATCAACATAGCATTTGAAAACATTCCACTATGGCACGAAAGAGATCTTTCAAATTCAGCAAATGAAAGATTCACTATTCCTACCAGTTCTATTTTGCTTGACGAGATGTTAGAGGCAATGACCAAAATTATTTCTGATCTTTATGTAAATACAGAAAGGATCAGAAAAAATACAGAGATGACAAAAGGACAGATTTTTGCTGAATTCGTGCTCGATGCTTTAATCAAAAAAGGAGTCCCGAGATTGATTGCATATAGAGATATCCAAAGAGTAGCTTTTGCAGCTTCTGATGCAGAAACAGAGTTTTTAGATGCAGTAAAAAATGATGCCGTAATATCATCGCACCTTAACACCAAAGAAATAGAAGCAATTTTTGTTCCAGAAAATCACTTGGGTGCAGCAGATAAGATAATCAACAATGTCTACAAAAAAGTGCTGAAGACGTGCTCTAAATTTACTTGATCTTCATCAACGTTTTATGAATAAGTGAACCGTATTGAAGAGCTTTTTTACGTTTGTTTGAAGATATTTCAGGAACCCCAATTTTTAATGCAAGTTCTCTGATTATGTGTTTTCGTAAGAAATCATCAGAATTATGTATTTTGTGTTTAAGAGAAATTTTTTTTGCAAAATCAATGAAATCGTGTGAAAGAAATGGTTGTACTAGTATAACTCCAAATTTAGAAGCGACCAAATTCACTGCTTTCATCATTTTTATTTCATTTTCAAGTTTTGATTCCATAAGTTCCATCACATATGATTCTCCTGATTTTATTGCGTTTCTATATGCATTGTAACCACAGAATAGCTCATCTATACCATTTGCTGTGATTATTTTTTTTATATCATAACGTTTTGCTAGATTAGATACATAATAAAACGCAATACAGTTTTCAATCCAAGATAAATTGTCTGTTTTAATTGTTTTCTTAATTTCTTTGGAAACTTTGGAAAAATTTGTTAATTTTATTTTTTCAATTTTATGATCATATCCGAGCGTTTTTGATATTTCCTGTGAAAATAGTACGTCATGCGAGTCTTCGAATCCAATAGTTAACAGGGTTACATCATAGCCAAGATCAACACAGATTTTTGCAAGAAGTGTGCTATCTACACCTCCGGAAAAAGCAATGCCAATTTTTTTGTCCTTAACAGTCTTTTGAATAGATTGGATAATCTGAGTGTGAAGTTCAGATGTAAGATTGGCCATTTTGTATTAGATAAAAAAACCATCCTAAGTGAGTTGCGGTTATTTTGACAGTTAAATAACCGGCTTGCCAAATTATAACATGACAATGCCAAAGTTATCTGATGAGCAGATAAGAAAGGAATTGGTAAATTTGCCAGGATGGAGTGTAACAAATGGGAAACTTCACAAAGAATTCACTTTCGAGAGCTTTATTGAGGCATTTGGATTTATGACAACTGCTGCATTACATATAGAAAAGATGAATCATCATCCAGAGTGGTTCAATGTCTACAACAAGATAAAGGTGGATCTTGTAACCCATGATGCTGGAGGCATAACCCAGAATGATATTGACCTTGCAAGAACTCTAAATTCCTTATCATAATCTGTCTTAAAGAGAATAGAATTCATAATTTTTTATTTGAATTCTGTACAGAATTTATATACAGAGGAATACCAAATTTTCCAAAATGGCAAACGGTTCAGCAGTTTTGGATTCTGATTTCAGATATACTGATAGAAAAGGCAACCTTTTGAGAACTAGAACAGAGCTTTCTATTGCAGAAATGCTCTCCTTTCTAGATGTAAAATACGAATATGATTATAAATTAGCTCTTAAGGATGGAAAAAATATTTCTGTAGATTTTAAAACTGAAAAAGGCTTCATTGAAGTAATAGATAGCGATAAAGACATTATAAAATACAAAGAATTGAAAAATAATTTCCCAGATAAGAAAATAATTGCCATGGGGCACCCAAACTATGCAGCAAGGATAAAAGAACTCGATGATGTCATACTATACAAGACAAAAGAAGTTCAAACAGGATCGATATTCATGGAGGATCCATCATTTGCATTTGATTATGCACATATTCTTCCCCTAGTTGAGAAATGCTCCATACTTCATGGTCACACATCTTCTGTAATGGTTGAGCTAGTGGGGGAAATGAAAAACAATCTTCTCATTGATTTTGGGGAAGCAAAAAAAATCATAAAAGAAATAATTTCTATTTTAGATCATAAATTTTTCATAAATGAAAAATATCTCATAAAAGAGGACAACATACACTACAAAATTGCATTTGATGGTCCAAAAGGTATGTTTGATTTACAGGTTCCAAAAAATACAACATATCTGCTTGAAGGCGAAGCAACCGTAGAAAATCTTTCTACAGAAATAATTAAACTCCTAATACCGAAAATGCCAGAAAACATTGAGGCAGTAGGTGTCTATATCTACGAAGGATATAACAAAGGAGCCCATATTTTATCACATATATCAAAGTCCTAGACATGGAACCTAAGATCAAAGAGACCGCATGGAATCCAGAGATTGAAAAAGATATTCTAAGACAGTGGCAGGAATCTCACCTTTATGATTTTCATCCAGAAGGAGATATTTTCGTAATAGACACACCGCCTCCATACCCATCTGGAAGACCATGGCACATAGGTGCTGCAGCTCATTATTCACAGATAGATATGATTGCAAGGACAGCAAGAATGTCAGGCAAGAATGTACTTTTCCCAATTGGAATAGACAGAAATGGTTTGCCTGTTGAGATGTATACAGAAAAAAAATACAACATCAGAATGCGAGAAACTGATAGAGCCGAATTTTTGAAGATGTGTTCAAATGCATTAGATGATCTTGAGGCAGAGATGATTGAGATAATGACAAGCCTTGGACTAAGTGGAGACTTTACTAATTATTATAGAACTGATTCAAAAGAATATCGTACTCTTACACAATCAACATTCATTGAGCTTTGGAAAAAAGGAGCGATATATCTAGCAAACAGACCAACCAATTATGACTGGGTTACCGGTACCACAATTGCAGATGCAGAGATAACTTACGTAGAAATTCCAACAAAGTTAGTGTACATGAAATTCAAAATTAAAGACGGTGATGACATACCAGTTGCAAGTACTAGACCAGAACTTTTGTGTGCTTGTCAGACTATAATTGTCAATCCAGAAGATGAGAGGTATGCAGACATAGTTGGTAAGAAAGCTATAATTCCTTTATTTGATAGAGAAGTTGAGATCAGAACACATCCATCTGCAGAAAAAGAATTTGGATCAGGAACCGTTATGGTTTGTAGTTATGGTGACCAAAATGATGTTGCACTATTTAGAGAACTAAAGTTACAAGAAATAGTTGCAATTGGAAAAGATGGTAGAATGACAGATGTGTCAGGGCCATATACTGGGTTAAAAATAAAACAAGCTAGAGAAAAGATAATTGAAGATTTACAAAATAAAGGGTTTGTAGAAAAAGTCGACAATATCAATCACCGCACTCCAGTTTCTGAAAGAAGTAAAATTCCTATAGAGATAATACCTTTGGAGGAATATTACCTCAAACAATTGGATGCGGTTCCAAAAATTCGAGAAATAGGTTCAAAAATCACCTTTCATCCACCCATGCATAAACAAATTCTCATGAATTGGCTAGATTCTATTGCAATAGATTGGCCAATTTCAAGAAGAAGATTCTATGGTACTGAGATTCCCATTTGGTACTGTGCAAAATGTTCTGAACCTCACGTGCCAGAACCTGGAAAATATTATCAACCATGGAAAGATCCTTCACCAATATCAAAATGTACAAAATGTGATTCAAGTGACTTTATTGGAGAGGATAGAACTTTTGACACGTGGATGGATTCTAGTGTCTCCCCACTCTTTGTTTCAAAATATAAACAAGATGATGAGTTTTTTAAAAAGACATATCCTGCAACTCTAAGACCCCAATCAAAAGACATTGTTAGAACTTGGCTCTACTATACCATATTAAGATGCGAACAGCTCACTGGTAAAGCACCATGGTCTGAAGCATGGATAATGGGATATGGTGTAGATGAACATGGAGCAAAGATGAGTAAAAGCAAAGGAAATGTTGTTGATCCATTGCCAGTCATACAAAAATTTGGAGCTGATACTTTTAGATTTTGGAGTGCAAGTGAAATTAATTTAGGATATGATTTTAGATGTTCGGAACAAAAAATTGAAACAACAAAAAAGTTTCTTAGTAAACTTTGGAATATTTCTAGATTCCTTTCTGGTTTTCCAGTTTTAAAATCAGGAAAGCCTAGTCCTGCTGACAATTGGATTCTATCTGAGCTAGACAAGCTCATAATAGAATGCAAAAAAGGCTATAGCGAATACAACTTTTTCATTCCTGCTACTGCCATAAGGGAATTTACCTGGAATCTTTTTGCAGCACATTATATAGAAATGACAAAGGGACGTGCATACGGAACCGGTTTTGCAGAGGAAGAACGAGACGGTGCCATATTTACACTTCACAAGGTGCTTTCCACGGTTTTGCTTTTGCTTGCTCCAATTACTCCTTTTATCACTGATTATTTGTGGCAAAATCTCTATTCTGATAAAACCATACACAATGAAAAATTTGTCAAGGAAGAAGATTATGAGGATTGGACAACATTCACAAAGGAAATTTTAGAATTTAATTCAAGTGTATGGAATAAGAAAAAAGAGGTTGGTTTATCCCTAAAAGATGCAATCAACATCCAAATTCCTACTAACCTAGCACCATTTGCAAAAGATTTGCAAATCATGCATAATCTAAAATAACATTTTAAGAACCAAAACTTTGACGTTCTTGTTTTTCCTTTATACTCCCTTGTCTATTTATCAAATAGATTCCGCTTAACATGACTGCTATTGCAATTATTTGGTAAATGCTTATTTGTTCATGTAAAAACACAAATGCAAAGACTACACCAAATACTGATGACATAGAAAATAGCGTGATCGTTCTGATAGTACCGATTCTCTTTAAGCTTTGTAAGAAAAAGTAAAGCGATCCTCCGAATCCTAAAACACTAATGAGTATAATGTATGGTATCTGTATTGGATTAATTTCTAAATTGACATGTAACAAAAATACCATACCAAGTAGTATTGCACCTCCTATAGCTGACTTTAATTGCACAAGCTTTGCAGTATCCATCTTAGTTGATAGAATTCTACTTAGATTATTATCCAAAGCCCATAGTAAAGTTGATCCAAGAATAAGAAAATGTCCTATATTTAGCTGTAATAGTGAACCTGAAAATTGAAAATTAGTTGTGATTATACTAACTCCAAATAATACCAAACCTATTGCGACAAAACCAATTGGTCTTAGTTTTTCTTTAAAGAATAATAATGTTAGAAGTACGGTGAAAACAATTTCTGCATTTGAGAGAAGTGAGGTATCTGATGCGGTAGTTCGGTTTAATCCTACAAAGTACAAATAAGGAGCTATTGCAGCGCCACAAACTGCTACCGTTATCAATAATCCATAGTCTTTTTTTTGAAATTGTGTTTTCCCTCTTTTTGCCAGTGGGGTAAATGTGAGCGCTGCAATAAGATAGGCCATAGAGGAAAGTAACAAAATATCGATGTCAGATGTTATTGGTTTTGCTATTGTAGGAACTGATCCAAAAAGTGCAGACGCTAATAATATAGATACATATCCCAACATCACAGATCTGTTATTTTTTTTAAGTGTGTCCAATAATTGTATACGAATTTTTGTTTAAATAAATGTCATCATTCAAAAAACAATTACCATGTATTCTCT
>JBOGQR010000047.1:0-10599 GCA_050749225.1 Nitrosopumilaceae archaeon
TTAGCACCTATATCTTATCCAGAATCAATTCCATTTCAAGGTGCTTCTGTTCCAGATCACTGTATATCTGAAACAACAGTTATACCAGAATTCCCTGTTGTAACTTTTGTCTTACTGGTCAGTTTTGCGTCTTTAATTGTATTTTACAGAACGAAATTCAAATTAACCTCCTTTTAGCTTCCAAAAAGCGAGCTTGTCTAGCTTCTTGGAAGCTGGAAACAGTTTCCGAAGCTAGATATCTGTCTTTTTGTCAGTCGTCAAATTTAGCTTCTGAGGGGCATCTGTCACGAAGGAAACAGTATCCGAAGCTACGGAAGCTAATTTGTCACTAGTGAATGAGGATTTTCACGGTAACAGATCCAGTTTAGTGAAGCTTCCAAGTGACACAGTATAGCTTTATCTTTCACGCACAACCGAAGCTGTTAGCTTCTGCGTAGTCTTTATAGAGACTATGAAGCTGGTTTTAGCATCTGTTAATCAGTTTAGTTCATTTTCATTAACTGTTAATCTGTTAACTAAGCTGTTTTACTCTTTTTTTACTACGTGAATATCAGCTTATGAGGAGGTTCATTCACTCACAAAACAGTTAACTAAGCTCCATTAGCTGTTTTTTACTGAGTGAATGAGACTTTCATTGACTTTCAAATCTGAAGCTGAATTTGTAATACAGTTACTAAATGATAATCAAATTCATGCACTGTATTAGCTATTATCTTCTGCGTAATCTACAAAGACTTCGAAGCCTTCCAGCTATGGATAATTTGGGGTGTTCATTTGTGCTGAGACCCAATTAGTAACAGTAACACTACTTTTTAACAATTTAGCTAAGGGAATTGGTGACAAGCTTAGCTGTTTTCAGCTAAGGTCACTCTTTTTTGCTAGCTCCGTCACTCGTGATAGCTGTTGCAGACACTAGCTACGTCACTCACGGAACAGCTAAGATAGCTAGATAGCTGTTTTCGTCACTCGTGTTTGAGCTTCTTTGAGCTTCCGCATTTTGTATCTAAATTTGTGAAATAGCTTCCAGCTGGAATCCATAATCACTCGTAACCTTAGCTCATAGCTAACCTCTGGACTGGAAATATTAGCCTATTTCCATCTTATTTCACATATTTTGTGTAATAGTAGGCACAAAATTACTTATTTTAAATCTTTTAAAAAATATGTTTTTGTGAAATTATTTTCTTAGCTTTTTAATTTCGTAATCTCAAATGGCATATTTCAAAAAAATAATCAACCTTTTTTTAATTAACTTTTTCTGGTTTTGAATGCAATATCTCTTGCAAGTTTAAATTTTCATTTGGGCTTGCTTCCAATATTTTTTTGAACATTTCTCTTTTCTCTTTCTCGGAATACCTAAGTTCAAAAAGATAATTAAAAAGATTTCTTAATATTCTTAGATCAGGTTCCTCTTTTTCCATATCAAGCATATCTTTTGCAAAAAGACCGTGTCTTCTTTCAGGTCCATATTCAAGGTCATCCATTCTTTTCTTCATATTCTCGATCTCAAGCCTACTCTTTTCCCATTCAACCTGTACCTTTTGTTCGATTTCCAGGGCTGCCTCCAAGTCCAAGGGTTTCCCACACTTAGTACAGATAGATGACTCGGGTGAATTGTGCATGTCACACAAGTGACATTTTTTCGGAAGTTTTACTTTGGTTTCACTATCATCTTTTATTATTCCAAGATGTGCAAGTATTGCGTTATCAACATCTGCATTAACCAGATGTACATATCTTCCTGGCATTTTTGAATATGAAGTCCAACCATGTCTTTTTCTCATTTGAGCTTCAGTCATGAATTGTGCTGTTTGCGTAGCTTCGGAATGCCTAAAAAGATTTAGATAAACTCTCTTTGGCAATTTTGCTTGCCTGCATCTGCGTCTCATCATTTGATATGCTCCATGATATGTGAGTTGTTTACCAAATTTCGAAGGCTCTGTACTTATCCACAATGGTGCATTTGGATTATCTTTGAAAGGATGTGCATCAATCCAAGATGCCAGATTCGGAGTTGATCTAACCAATCGAATTGGTCTAGGTCCTGTCTTCCCATCAACGTGGATTAATGCTCCATATTTGTCAAACTTTACATGTTTTATTTGAAGACTCAAAATCTCTCCTGGGCGCGTGCCAGCTTCAGAATGACAGTCGATGAATGCTCTATCTCTAAGATTATCAGCACAAACTTGGAGCAAATTAGTTCTATCTTCTTCTGTTATCAGATCCTCACGAACAATTTTGTCTTTTACTTTTTTGATTTTTACACCTTTAGTTTCTTGTGGATCCCCAACTTCTTCTTTTTTACGTGAACCAAACTTGAACCATCTAAAGAAAATCTTTAGGATCTTTTTATGATCATAACTTGTATTGGTCTCTTGACCGGAATCATTACAATATTCTTGAACTATACGGACTACAACATTATTGATATCGTCTTTTGTAGTATCCTTCCAATCTTTTACTAAAAATCTTGTCAAATTTAAAATAACTTGGAGATGTTTGTGTCTTGTAGCTTTAGCAAGGGATTCTGCCATCATCGAACGATCATATTTCTTAATTAGTTCAGCGTTATCTTTGGAAAGTTCCTTTTCAATTATCTTGCAAGTCCTTTCAATCCTGTCATCATAATCATATATCGAAGTAAATTGTGGTTTTCCAATCTCTTGCTTCAATGTTGCGCTATATGGCAAGGGTGGGCTTTAAACTAGATTAAGGCGCCGGGAGAGAGATTTGAACTCTCGGACCCTTGCGAGTACGCGCTTTATGGTAAATTATTTCCAGGCGCGCGCCCTACCAGGCTAGGCGACCCCGGCATTTTCGCCAATTTTACTCGTAATTTTGACTATATATTACTGTAAGAGATTGATTTCCCAAATTATACAAATATTCCAAAGCAAAATAATTTTTTTCACAGCAAATACAAATTATATTTTGTCTGTTCAAAAAGAGATTTGCGATGGTTTATTAAGTCACATTAGACTTGGCTGTGATGAACAAAAAACTAGCATGTTTGATATCATGGTTTAAGAAAGATTCTGCAAAACCATCAGATGAGAAAGAAGACAAAAAAGCATAAACTAAAAACAAACTCAATAATTTTAAAAATTTATTTTTAACAAGCTAAAGACAATTAGCTTTAAACATTGTTTAAACAGTTTTTTTGAAATTATCTAAAGTGGGAGACTGTTAGTTTTTCGCCAGTCTTTAGATCTTTTTGTGTTCTGACTTTACGAAGAGCATCTTCAAAGTGCCTCATCTTTACTTTGGCAGTTTCTGCTTGTTTTTCTGCTTCTACTGGATCAGGATACTTTTCAAGAAACTCGTGTATTACCATCGATGCTGCAGTATTTGCAATAGATGCAACATCAGCACCACTAAGACCATCAGCATTTTCTGCAATCTTTTCTAGATCCACATAATCAGGGTTTGGGCTGTTTCCAATTCTTTTTTCTTTGTCAATCGGGATTTCCTTACAATTTATCTCCAGTATTTTGAGTCGTCCCTCCTTTTCTGGCATTGGTACTAGAATCATCTTATCAAATCTTCCAGGTCTTATTATCGCTTTATCAATCATGTCTGCCCTGTTTGTTGCTGCAAGGACTACAACACCATGCAAGCTTTCAATGCCATCAAGTTCTGTTAGGAGCTGGCTGACAACTTTTTCTGTAACGGCGCTTTCTCCCATCCCCCGTACCGGAACGATAGAGTCAATCTCATCAAAGAATATTACACATGGTGAAGCTTGCCTTGCCCTTTTGAATATTTCACGTATTCCACGTTCTGATTCTCCAACCCACTTTGAGAGTAACTCTGGGCCCTTTACTGAAATGAAATTTGCCTCGCTTTCTGTTGCTACAGCTTTTGCTAAAAGCGTCTTTCCAGTTCCGCTGGGTCCATAAAGCAAGATACCGCGCGTCATCCTATAACCTAGTTTAGAGTAAAGTTCAGGATATTTCATTGGCCATTCCACTGCTTCCTGTAGTTCACGTTTTACACTTTCTAATCCTCCAACTTGATCCCATTTTACATCAGGTCTTTCAATGTAGACTTCACGCATTCCAGCTGGTGTGACTTCACGAAATGCATACTGATAATCTTCTGCGTTTACAATTAGTTTTTCCAAAGTTTCAGTTGGAATCTTTTCATCTGCCAAGTTAATTTCTGGTAATAATCTTCTCAAACATTTCATTGCAGCTTCCTTGCAAAGATATTCCAAATCAGCGCCTACATATCCATGACTTATTCCCGCAATTTTTTCCAAGTTTACATCTTCGGCAAGTGGCATATTTCTTGTGTGTATCAAAAGAATGTCTAGTCTTCCCTTCTTGTCTGGTATTCTGATCTCAATTTCTCTATCAAATCTACCAGGTCTTCTAAGAGCTGGATCTAGTGCGTTTGGTCTGTTGGATGCAGCAATTACAATTACTTTTCCCCTTCCCTCCAAACCATCCATGAGTGAAAGCATCTGGGAAACTACTCTTCTTTCAACTTCGCCTATTACCTCTTCACGTTTTGGAGCAATAGAATCAATTTCATCAATGAAAATAATGGAAGGTGCTCTCTCTTTTGCCTCTTTGAAAATCTCTCGTAGTCTTGCCTCACTTTCTCCATAAAACTTGCTCATGATTTCAGGACCAGATATGCTGATAAAGTGAGCGTTACTTTCATTGGCAACTGCTTTAGCTAAAAGTGTTTTTCCAGTACCTGGTACTCCATAAAGTAGCACACCTTTTGGTGCTTCAACTCCAAGTTTTTCAAATATTTCTGGATGTCGCATTGGAAGCTCAATCATTTCACGGACCTTTTTAATTTCACTAGTTAAACCTCCAATGTCCTCATATGACACTTGGGGAACTCCTCGCAACGTATCACCTTTTTCTGCAATATGAAAAACTGTTTTTTGAGTGACAAGTACTGCATCAACTGCTGGAGTAATACCAATTACCTGAAAAGTGAGTCGTCCACCAAAGTATGGAACCATGACGTTGTCACCTTTTACCAAAGGAACACTTTCTAGCGAATCAGTAAGATATTTTTCATCTAGTGGAGGTATAGAATCAAGCGGTGCAACTATTATAGATTCAGCAGGAACTGTCTTTATTTTTCGCATTGTAATGGTGTCCCCCATCGCTACTCCCGTATTGTTTCGTACAAGACCATCTATTCTAACAATTCCGTTTCCTTCATCCGATGGATAAAGCGGAAGACATTTTGCAACTGATCTTCTTTTTCCTTTAATTTCTAAAATATCACCTGCCGATGCCTCCAATTTTTTCATTGAATCAGAATCAATACGTGCAATACTTCTTCCAACATCACGAGCATATGCTTCTAATATCTTAAGTGAGATTTCATTTTGGCTTATGAATTCAATTATCTAGCCTGAGCCTTATACCTTTGTTATTTTAATTATTTACAAAGTAACATGGTACAATCAAATCATTGTTTAATCTTCAAGTTGATTTATAGAGCAAAAATTACTCTTTACCATGTCTAAGAATGAAGTATGTATCATCGTATCAGAAATGAAGGAATATAGTTCTGGAAGGGGCGGAAGGTATTCTGGATGGCATGTGGGAATTACAGAAAATGCAAAACCGAGACTTTTCGGAGATCATGTAAATGAAAAAAATGACGCATACCCTATTTTTGTAAAAAAATCAATTTTTGTTAAGAAATCAATGTGATCTGAGAGATCTTGTAATTAGTTTAACACAAAAATTGGAACGCCTAGATATGTTCACTAATTATCATCAACACTATGGAGCATCCCAGAACTTGATACCTGTTGGTGGGCCACCAGTACTTGCTAATCCCTGAGATACAGATGGGGTACTTGAGCCTTCCACTAGTGGAACAATTGACAAGGAATCATGGAGATTGTTGTATGTGTTAAGTAGGTTCGTGACTGTATTCATCTGTGCAGCTGTACCTGTAGCATAGTATCCATCTGCTGTAGTAATTGTTGCTTGTGTTATACTGTCGCAACCAAATACTGCACAGTTAATCTTTGCAGTCAACAACTGTTGTAACAAGACCATTCTTGCTTGATCAGTCGAGGATCTCTTTGTGCTATCTGATTTGGACGGGATGCTAGAGTAGTAAGCTCCAAATAGCTTGTTTGTTGTGTCTATCGTCTTTATGTGAGAACCGCTACCTATTGTTATTGAATGAGCACTAACACCAGGAGAGCTGTGAGTTGGGGCATTAAAGATACCTGTGGTAAACGATGTATGTGTCTGGAAGAATCCAAGTGTTCTGGTTGGACCTACATCATTGTTTGTAATTGTACATGTCTTGACTTGACCTATTGATATGGTACCGGTACAGTCAGCTGATAATGATGATGTATATCCTACTGGACCTGATTCAGATACAGAGTAAGAGCCAGTGTTTAGTGTTACAGTTGTACCTGGTGACTCGGCACCTGGGAATGATGCTGGTGATGGACTGGAACCTGCTACATTCATTGTAAAGCTGGATGCAGTTGCAGTACCTAAGTTGTCATTGATTACATGTTTGATTACTAATAGCTTTGGCTGGATATCATTATTTGTAATGGTACATGTCTTGACTTGACCAGCTAATATGGTACCGGTACAGTCAGCTGATAATGATGATGTATATCCTACTGGACCTGATTCAGATACAGAGTAAGAGCCTGCAACAATGACTACAGTACCTGGTGACTCAGAACCGGGAAATGATGCTGGTAATGGGCTGGAACCTGCTACATTCATTGTAAAGTTAGCTGCAGTAAAGATACCGCCGTTGTCATTGATTACGTGTTTGATTACAACCAAATGAGCTTTAGGACCAAATCCTCCACCTGCTTCGTCATCATTTGTAATGGTACATGTCTTGACTTGACCTATTGATATTGTACCTGCACAGTCATCTGATAATGATGATGTATATCCTACTGGACCTGATTCAGATACAGAGTATGAACCTTCTCCTAGTGTTACATTGGTACCTGGTGATTCAGCACCTGGGGATGATTCCGGTGATGGGCTGGAGCCTGTTACATTCATTGTAAAGTCAGATGCAGTAAAGATACCACCGTTGTCATTGATTACGTGTTTGATTACTGTAAGCTTGGGTGCAATTGCAGTGTTGGTTATGGTACATGTCTTGTCATCTCCAAGGTTTAGTGAAACAGAACCAGACGAGTCACAGTCTCCGCTAAATGTTGCAGTGTATCCTTCTGGTAGGTTTGGACCTGTCTCAGTTACTGTATGATTTCCTACAGTTGAATTTGTTGCCGTGTTCTGAGCTTGTGGGGATCCATCTACATTTAATGTAAAGTTGGATGCTTGGTTTGTGCTACCTGTGTTACCATTGTCAACTATTTTGATTACTGTAAGCTTGGGTGCAATTGCAGTGTTGGTTATGGTACATGTCTTGATTTCACCTATTGATATGGTGCCAGTACAGTCAGATGATAATGATGATGCATATCCTGATGGATCTGATTCAGATACAGAGTAAGAGCCTGCGTCTAAGCTAACACTTGTACCTGGGGAATCAGAACCTGGGAATGATGCCGGAGAAACATTGGTTCCAGATACATTGATTGTAAAGTCAGATGCTTGGTTTGTGCTACCTGTGTTACCGTTGTCAACTATCTTGATTACATTAAGTGTTGCTTTTTGAGGAGTCTGAGTACATGCCTGTGATTGTGAGTCTAAGTAGTAAAAGTAGAAATTACTTGCCTTACCTGTTGCATCAATATTTTTTCCATGAAGTTGATAATATTGATCACCAGTTGCATTGAATACAACTCTAACCTTAGTATGAATATTCACAGTTGGATCCACAACGGGAGTTGATGATCCAGAATCTGGAACATTAGGATCAGTTGCATTTTCTCCAATGACAAAGGGAGAAGATGTATCAAGAAATCTCATACCTACCGTTGACCCAAGCGCTGTACGGTCAACAATTTTTATTATTGGAACAGATGTAGAATATGTTACTCCATCTGAACCACTAAAAAGTGTTAACTCGACGCTGTTCTTTCCCGTATTGGGTGTCAATAGATATACATCAAGAACAACATGTGTCTTATCATTTGTAGGACATAAATTTTCCAGTTCACCAGGAGATGAAGTTTGTGATACAGCCTTACCAGATGTCACAGAATGTGAGTAAAAGTGAATCTGTCCGTTTGAACCAGATAGCAAATTACTTGAAATGGTTCCAATAGTACCCGGCGTAGCAGCACTCACATTAGGAAATTGAGTGATTATAGATACGCTGGTTAGCATTACTACTGCAAAAATCAGGCTTACGATATGCTTCCATTGTATGTTATTCAATAATACATCCCAGTTCTATTATCCTCTCTCTTTGGTGTATTAATACAGATCCTTCCAAATTTGGAAATTGGGTAATTTATTATGTCGCTTATTATGTTACAGTTTCTTAACATTATCTAAGAAATTAAGTATAAATTTTATCAGATGCATTATATTTCATTACGCTCTTTGATCGATATAAAAATAATGTCTCTTTTTCAATAAATTCAGATCTTAAAGAATGGTTAAGTGATCAGAAATCCTTTATGTTATTTGGATTTTTCAAAATAGAAAAATAAACTAGACATTAGATCTATTCATTTAATGATTTGTTAATAGATGATTTTTTGTAGATAATATTTATTTTCTTTTTAATTTGATTGTAACTATGATCGAATTCTTATCCATGTAAATTTTTACATCTTCAATTACAGATCCATATTTTATTACATCCTTTTTCTTTGGAGCGATAACAACCCCTGTAGGTATGATAAAACCTTCTTTGATTAGGGAATTAATTTTTCTGTATCCTGCAGTCAGTGGTATTTTGCAATGATCCAAGATTTCAGGAATTGTTAATGGCGTAACTGATATTAAATTCAAAATTTTCTGTTTATCAGAATCTGCAAAAACTCTCACGATTAACATGCGGATAGAAATGTTTTCTACGAGTATCCATTCGGAGTCATTTACGATACCATTCTTTTCATTGAGTAGGTTTTTATCAAAATATGTAATCTCGTTGTCATTTTTTGTTTTTGTTTCTTCCTGCACGTTTAGAGTAGTAATCTGATAATCTTTCTTAAAAGACGACATCATGTACTTTTTTACCTCTTTTCCTTACTGAATAAAAACATATCATTCATTATTTGAGATGAAAACAATATTTCCCACGTAATTATGGAAGCACAATAAAAAATAATCTAACATACATACTGAAATTTACTTGTATAAAGTCTAAAAGTAAAAATTAATTTTCCCAATACCATTTTGGCTTAAACCCATCATGTTTTGATGGATGTGCTACCTTGAAGTGTCTCTCTAATCTTACAGGATCGTCAAATTGCATACCGCATTCTTTACATTTAAAATCTTTTTTTCTATCAAACATTGTGTTCTTTAACGCCTACACTGTTAGCATCATGATGATCTAGTTAATTTTTTCATTGGCGTCATTCTCTGTCACAGATTTGTTCTCATTCTCTACTATGACAGTATGATCAAATTTTATACTAATATCACCAAATTCGAATGCTTTTTTCATGCATCCTAATTATTTGTTTTAAAATAAAACAATTGATTAACCATGTTAGTTAACTATGTTAATGAACAAAGTGACGCAATTGATTATAAGCAAAATTACACATCAATTATATGAATACAAAAATGCAATGTATAGTTACAAGTGTAAAGATGATTTTACCTTCATTTTATGCAGACATATTTTCTGCAAGTGCACAAATGACAATAAAATCAGTACTGCCAATTTTATTGATCAGTGTTGGAATCACATCATACAATTTTGATTAATTCTTGTTTTGATTATAAAATCATTTAAGGATGTTTATCGTAATTGATTTTTTTAACACATTACCTGAGTGTGGATCTGTGCTTGAAACAACATTATACCTTCCCTCAATTATTTTATTACCATCTAATTTTGTCTGATTCCATACAAACATCTTTTCTTCTTCTGGTTTCAAAACAGATATCACCTGAGCAGATATTGGAGAATAAAGTACAATTCCATCGAGCTGTTTTATCTTCAAACCATACGACGTATCTGAAAATGTCAGTGGAACTGTACCAGAGTTTACTATCTTGATATGTATTGGTTCGCCAAGGCGAAAGTTTGTTTTTTCAGTTATTACAGAAAGCGATGGACCTAGTACATATACAAGAGTTGGAGGCTTATTAGCAATTTCTGAAAAGAAAATTCCTACTAAACCACTTCCAATTACTCCCAGTACAATACAAATGATGGCGCCTTTTGGTATCAACTCTAAAAAGTGAATTTGTTTCCTTTTTAATTGTTAATGACTGGTTTTGTTCGCCAGTTCTTTGGATATGTGTTTGGTGCCATGATAATTCGTCTTAGCTGAAACGCAAATCCTTTTGTGTTTTCTACAATTTCAGATTCGGACAGCATTGCTTCTGCAAGAGCAACGATTTCTCCTTTTTGAGTATAGATTCCAACAAAATCTCCTTTTGTAATGCCATGTGAAATTTCTAATATACCAGGTATTGCAAGTTGAGCTCCATGACATAATGCATCTACTGCAGAATCACGAATTAC
>JBOGQR010000048.1:0-10597 GCA_050749225.1 Nitrosopumilaceae archaeon
GTGCGTCAATGGTTATGAATTCTTTTGAAGTTCTAGTTGAGGCAGGTTACCAACCAGAAATTGCATACTTTGAAGTTCTACACGAACTGAAACTTATCGTCGATCTTATCCAAAGATATGGAATCAACGGAATGTGGAGAAGAGTAAGTGAAACTGCAAGATATGGTGGTTTGACAAGAGGACCTATGGTGATGAATAAAGATGTAAAAGAAAACATGAAAAAAGTTCTCAAAATGATACAAGATGGCACATTCAACCAGGAATGGATAAGTGATTATCAGAAAAATGGTAAAAACGCATTTGACAGATACATGAAGCAAATAGATGCTCATCAAATAGAACAAGTGGGTAAAAAAATGCGTCAGATGATGTGGCCTGATTCAACAGAATAACTAGATTTTCCTTAACTTTGCAACGCCGACGTTAATGTAATCTGTTACAGTAGAAAGCGGTGTACCAGGACCAAAGTTTCCTAAAACTCCTGCCTTCTCAAGATCTGGTTTGTCATCTTCTGGTATGACTCCACCGCCAATTACAAGAACATCTTTGATTCCTTTTTCTTTTAGTGCTTTAACCACTCTTGGAAATAATGTAAGATGTGCTCCGTTTAGAAGACTAAGTGCCACTACATCCACATCTTCATCTTCAACAATTTTGGCAATTCTTTCAGGAGTTGCAAAAAGACCAGAATAGATTACCTCCATTCCTGCATCTCTAAAAGCACGACATAAAACTAATGCACCTCTATCATGACCATCTAGACCTAATTTGGCAACAAGTATTCTGATTCTTCTAGTAGTTGCCTTTTGTACCACAATTTTGAGGATACGTCTGGGTTTTAAAATCTTTATTTGGTAAAAATATGCTCAAATATTTTCAGAAATCGATGTCATTACCCTAATGTTTTTCTTTTGGATAACATCTTCTTAATTTCTCTAGAACGTGACGCTATGGTTTGTTTAATTTCCAACTCTTCACTTCTATCTGGTACTTTTTTGCACATTTGTAAATATGAGGTAAAAAACATGGCCTCAAGATAACCTATGTGCCACCCATATTCAAAATCAAACTGACTATCGCATTCCCAAAATTTTTTGGAGGCTAGATCCTTTGGATATTTACCTATTGCTTCTAGTTCTGATTCTATGGTCTCTTTCATCAATTTTCGAAATTGTTCATCTAATACCAAGTAAGTTTATTTTAGAATATGGCAAAATAAACCTACGCTAAGGCATTGAAATTAGATGAATAAAAAAATCATTATTGTAGTTCCAATCGTAATTATTATAATATCACTGTATATTTTTATTGTAAACCAGGTAGATGAGAAACGTCTAGATAATACATTTGAATTTTCTGCAATATATTTTGATGATAGTCATGTTGTCAAGATATCTTTTCTTGACAGATCAAATCATACTGATGCTGCTATTTTGGAAATAGAGGGTTTGAGCCAACCATTTCAGAAAAAATACGATAATTCCTCTTTTATAGAAGATGTTTCTATTTATTCCACTCCGCAATATGGATGGAAAACCACTCCTGTTACTTTATTAATAGATCATAAAGAATTTGGAAAGCTAATTTTAAAGACTGAAATAACTCCATATGGTCAACCCTCTTCAAAAGTGATATACAGTAGACCGTAGACAAAAACAACTTGGCGTCTATTTATTTTTAATTTGAAACAAGAAGATTTTATTGTGGTAGAACCAGTATTCAGTTCTATATGGATATTGTTTCCGAATTAAAACACGGTAAACGTAGAGCCATAGCCAAAGCAATTTCAATTATTGAAAACGATGACAAGGCTGCAAAAATATTAATAAAAAAAATCTTCAAAAATTCTGGAAAATCCATCACTATAGGAATAACAGGCCCTGCTGGTGCAGGAAAAAGTACTCTTATAGACAAGAGTGTTCTTGAATTAAAAAAACTTGGTTACAAAGCTGCCGTTCTAGCTATAGATCCAACAAGTCACATTACAGGCGGTGCCATACTGGGTGATAGAGTTAGGATGTCTGATTCTACTGATTCTGGAACATATATCAGAAGCATGGCGTCAAGAGGTGCTACAGGGGCTATTTCTTTATCACTACGAAACAGCATAAGGGTTCTTGAATATGCTGGATATGATGTAATAATAATTGAAAGTGTTGGCGCAGGCCAAACAGAAGTTGATATCTCAAAAATTGCAGACATTACAGTAGTAGTTTTCAATCCAAATACTGGCGACAATATCCAGACAATAAAAGCCGGATTGACTGAAATTGGTGACATTTATCTGATAAACAAAAGCGACTTGGCAGGAGCAAATCAGCTGTTTAACGCAGTTAGAGATTTTATTGGTATGTCAGAAAAAAACCCTGCAATATTATTGACTTCGGCAAAGTCAAGCAAAGGCATATCTGAATTTGCAAAAAAACTAGAAGTACTTATCATATCTAAGAAAAAAACCAAAAAAACACAGGAACAATCACGACTTGAAACTGAATTAAGGGATATTGTTTTAAATAATGTCAAAAATAAAGTGAGCACCATGCTTGATTCCAGTAAAGAATATACTAAATATTTAAAAAAAGTACAATCAAAGACACTAGATCCTTATGATGCCGCCGATAAAATTTCAAAACTATTAAAGTGATTTTATGAAAGACAAAAAATCTACACAAAAACAAGTAAAAACAGATTCAAATATTCCAGTAAAACCTGTTTATGATTCTAAAGTAAAACCGCGAAGCAAGAACGAGCAACCAGGAAAATTTCCATACACACGAGCTATTCACAAAGGAATGTATCGTGATAGATTGTGGACCATGAGACAATATACTGGATTTGGGAGTGCTGATCAGACAAATCAAAGATTCAAGTATTTGCTTGAACGTGGCCAGACCGGATTAAGTATGGCGTTTGATCTTCCAACTCAAATTGGTTATGATGCAGACGATCCTCATGCAGAAGGAGAAGTTGGCAAAGTTGGTGTTTCTATAACTTCACTTAAAGACATGATGACTTGCTTTGGAGGAATCCCATTAGACAAAGTAAGCACATCTATGACAATTAACGCAACGGCATCGACTTTACTATCGCTATACATTGCCACAGGAGAATCACAAGGTGTTGCAAGCTCTGCTTTGCGAGGAACAACCCAAAATGATATTCTCAAAGAATACATTGCAAGAAATACCTACATCTATCCTCCGCGACAATCTATGAGACTAATTGGTGATATGATTGAATATTGTTCAAAAAAAGTGCAACAATGGTACCCAATCTCAATTTCTGGATACCACATGAGGGAAGCTGGGTGTAATGCAGTACAAGAAGTTGCGTTTACAATTGCAAACGCTATACAATACATTGAAACATGTGTTGAAAGAGGATTAAAAATTGATGATTTTGCACCAAGGCTGTCATTCTTTTTTTGTTGTACAAACGAGTTTCTTGAAGAGGTTGCTAAATTTAGAGTTGCAAGAAGAATTTATGCAAAGATACTAAAAGAAAGATTTCACGCCCGCGATCCAAAATCAACGCATCTAAGATTCCATGTACAAACTAGTGGAGAATCGCTAACAGCGCAACAACCAGATAATAATATTGTCCGTGTTGCAATACAATCAATGGCTGCAGTACTTGGTGGCGCGCAATCGTTGCACACCAATTCTAAAGACGAGGCTCTCGCACTTCCTACAGAAGCAGCTGTCAAAATAGCACTACGAACCCAACAAATTGTTGCCCATGAGAGTGGAATTACAAAGACGGTGGATCCACTTGCCGGATCTTATTATGTAGAATACCTTACTGATAAAATTGAAGACGAAGTAAATATGTACTTGAAAAAAATCGATAGGATGGGCGGTTCTCTTGCTGGAATAGAACGAGGATTCTTCCAATCAGAAATTAGACAAAATGCATATCGCTTAAAGCAAGAAATTGACAAAGGAGAGAGAATTATTGTTGGTGTTAATAAATTTGCAGATGCAGTAGAAGCAAAACAAGACCTGCTAAGAATTGATAACAGCATTGAAGTAAAACAAACTAGGAATCTTAAGGAATTAAGAAGCACTCGAGATAACAAAAAAGTTGAAAGCCTTCTTTCGAAAATGAAAAGTACTTCTGAATCAGAGGAGAACCTTATGCCGCATATAATAAATGCTGTAAAAAGCTATGCAACACTTGGGGAGATAAGCAATACCTTCAGAGACGTTTTTGGAATCTACCAACCAAAGGAAACATTCTAAAATGAAAATAGATCATGTTGCGATTGCAGTAAATAATGTAGATGAAGCTGCAAAAGAATACCAACAGGCTTTGGGAATAAAAGAAGTTGAATTTGAAACTATAGAGACAGAAGGTGTCAGAGTTGCAATTTTACATCTAAAAGACTCTAGAATTGAACTTATGGAACCAACACGAGAAGATAGTCCAATTAAAAAATTTCTTACAAGTAGGGGTGAAGGTCTACATCATATCGCATTTGAAACAGATGGCATTGAAGATGAAGTGACTCGAATGAAAGGATGCGGTGTGAGATTTCTTGGAGAAATAAGGCCTGGTTCGAGAGGCACCAAGGTCACTTTTATACACCCCAAATCATTGCATGGTGTTTTAGCAGAACTTTGCTCTCATCCAAAGTAATTGCAAATGATTTTTGTTTTATTATATAAGTCTGGTTTACTTTCTACTTAATTTGTTGATTGCTTTTTTTAATTCATTTATTTGTGCAAGCATTCTGAATATCTCATCAGCTTCGGTTATGATATGATATAATTTCAAGACTTGCTCATCACTCATCTTTGTTTTATCAGGGATATCATCCCAAGGTGTTAGAATTTCTTCAATCAAGGACCACATTTGGTCAACAGAAATTTTTTCATTTTTGCGAAATTTATTAGAATGATCTAAATTCAATTATTTGGCACCACTAGAACAATATGTGTAAAACTCTATCTTTTACAGTAGACACAGGTACTTTTACTCCAATTTTTATACATTTTTTAAATTATAAAAATACCGCCTGCCAAAGTTGGAAATAAAAAACCTAATTGGAAAAATATGCTATAATTTTATGAATTTTTATTATTAAAGAGGTTACTCCATCAATTTCAGAGTATCGGACGTAGTGATTATACCAATTATTTTGCTGTGTTTTGATACCAATATGCATTTTGAAAATCTGATAAGAGTAACTAGGGTTTTTACAGGAACTGCATAATCAACTATTGGCGGTCTAGGCTCCATGACTTCGGAAAGTCTGATCTTTTTACGCTGGGTTTCATCACTATCTAACAAATGTTTGACAAGACCGTCTTCTGTTATCAGACCTACTACATCAGCTCCATCAAAGACTGGTATTTGGCTAATTGAAAAATCCTGCATTTTTTTTATTGCATCATGTAGAGTATCTGTAGTCTTTAGCTTTGCAATGTCTTTGCTACAAATATCTCCCGCTTTCATTGAAGATTGACTTTCAAGTGACCATAATACTTCGAATATTTTTCTTGCAGTAGAATAGCTTGGCTGGCACCTTCCAGATTCTATCTGATTAATCATTGAGGTGCTGACTCCAGTAAGAGAAGCTAGTTTTTGCTGGGTAAGACCAATCTTTAGTCTAGCTGGTTTTATGGAATCAAGCCTAGGTAACATTACAATAATTATCTAAGATAGATATTTCAGCTTTCTTCAATCCTTAATAGTTTCATTTACTAAATTTAGCCGTGTTAAGGTGGATTGGAATTGCAGCAATTGTTGTTGTGGTTACAGTCGGGATATACTATTTTGGGCCCCAAATGATTTCACAAAAAATGAATGATCCTCTGCAACAGGCATTAGATCAAATACAGACTGGTTTGACATATGATCAATTTGTAAACATGACTAATTCACAAAGAGATGCACTTGTCCAGAAAATGCCGCAGCAAACAATTTCACTCATAATGGATGACGCAAAAAAATTACCAACTACCGTTTCTGAGACCATGCAAGACATGGTTTCAAAGGTATCGTCAACTTCACAAAGTATAGTATTTTCAAAACAGGGTGAATTTGTAGGACTAGATCATGATGCAAAAGGTAAAGCTGAAATAATTTCTGTTGGGAACATTGCGTTTCTTAGGTTTGAAAATTTTCAAGTAACAAACGGACCTGATCTGCATGTTTACATGACAATTGATGGTAATGCTACTGCGGGAATTGACTTGGGCAAACTAAAAGGCAGCATTGGTGATCAAAACTATGACCTGCATGGAATTGACACCAAAACATATGATACGGTGGTAATCTACAGTCAACCTTTTCATGTTTATTTTGCAAAAGCCAAATTGTCATAACTAAATTTAATTACAAAAGAATACATTAAGAATTTGTGAGCTTTGGACTATGTCCACTCTGTAAATTACACAGGAATCTTGTGTTGACAGATTCAAATCATGATGGTAGACAGATCTGGGTTTGCGAAGATTGTTTTAAAATAAAAAATAGTTGAAATGTCTAAATTTTCTTTATGGCATTTTCTATCATGTTTTTAAGAGACGCTTTTGCGTTTGAGCTTACTCCCACTTGTTGTGAGACAAGATTTCCCTTGCTAAATACCGCTAGGGTAGGTATGCTAAAGATGTTGTACTTTGAGGCAATCTCCTCATTTTGGTCTACGTTTACCTTGACAAAACTTACCTTTCCTGAATATTCACTTGCAATCTCTTCAACTATTGGAGATACTGCTCTGCATGGTCCACACCATGGTGCCCAGAAATCAACAAAGACAGGAATCTCTGATCTTACGACATCATTTTCCCATTGACTTGATGTAATCTCTTTTACATTAGATTTGGTTTGTACTTGATTTTCTATCTTCTATCACCTCTATTTTCTATAGTAACTATACAAAGGTAACTATATAAATTGGAAAGTTTCAATAATGAAATCAAGTGAGGATATGGTAAGTTGAAAGAAGAAGAATGCAAAGTATTGATGGATAGTATGAAAGCCTGTCCGATAGATAATACTTTTAAATTAATTGGAAAAAAATTTACTGTACATATTTTACGTAATATGACACAGCTTGATCAGAGTAGATTTAACGAGTTTTTGGATTCTATCGAAGGAATTAATCCAAAAACACTTTCTGCAAGATTGCGTGAAATGGAAAAAAATGGTATAATAGAAAGAAGTGTTTTTTCTGGAACACCAGTAAAGATTGAATATACCATCACAAAAAAAGGAAACGCACTAAAGCCCATACTTGAACAGATGGCTGCTTTTTCAATGCAATATTGTGCAAAAGAAGTATTCAAGGATGGAAAACCGCGAACATTCAAGCAGGTCTTTGAAAAGCCACCCGAGATTTTAAAATAATTTCATTCCGGTATATCATATTGCAATAAGTTACTTACCACAAGTTAATCTTGTTTCGGTAAACTCACTTGACTGTTTAAATAGTTACAAGTGTATAGTAACTATACAAATGATAGTAGAAAACAAATCAAACAAGCAAGTATTGGTTCACGAGGAGTCAAGCAAATTTTCGAAAATTTGTTCTCAAAATAATGGTATACATGGACCCTTGATAACTGACAGTATTCGCGGTGAGATTTTTTGTGGCAGTTGTGGATTGGTTTTGGTAGACAAAGTTGAAGATTCAGGTCCTGAACAGCATTCGTTTACCTTAGAACAGTACAATGAGAGGAGTAGAACTGGCATAGGATCAGCGTTATCCATAGATGACAGGGGCTTGTCTACAGTAATTGGTTCTAAAGATAAAGACGCGGCAGGTAATTCAATATCATCATCTATGAAGTATACTTTCAATAGACTAAGGACATGGGATAGTAGGAGCAAAACTGATTCTAGTGAACGAAGTTTAAGATCGGCATTTGTGATTCTTAACACACTAAAATCCAAACTTGATCTTTCTGACGCAATAGTGGAGCGGGCAGCTTATCTATACAGAAAAGCATTGACAAAAAAAATTACTCAAGGTAGAACCATTGCAGGAATAATACTAGCATCACTTTATGCTGCATGCAGGGAAACAAATGCACCAAGGACTCTACAAGATATTGCAAGTGCCGGAAATATAACAGTCAAAGATCTTTCAAGACATTATAGAATATTATTTAACACCTTGGGACTACGATTAGAATCCTATGCTTCTACTGATTTTGTAACTAGGATATCAAGTACTGCAGGTCTTAGTGAGAAAACAAAAAGAGTAGCGCTAGACATTCTGTTTCAAGCAAAAGAAAAAGGAATAACTGATGGAAAAAATCCAATCTCACTTGCTGCTGCAGCGCTTTATCTCTCAGCTATAATTAATGAAGAGAGTGCAACTCAGAAAAAAATAGCAGATGCATCTGGAATTAGTAGTGTAACAATAAGAAATGTAGGAAAGTTAATTAGAAAAAATCTAGACACAAAATTGGTATAACTAATTTCAAAAACACTAACTTATCGCTTCTTTTTTTGTCTTTTAGTTTTTAATTTATTTTTTTCTGACTTTTCTGCAAGTACAGCTTGTGCAGCTGCAAGAATTGCAATTGGAATTCTATGTGAAGAGGCACTTACATAACTAAGTCCAGCCTTGTGGCAGAACTTGATTGAGTTTGGGTCCCCCCCATGTTCACCGCATATTCCAATCTCAAGGTTTGGTTTGACACTTCTTCCCTTTGCTATAGCAATTTGCATTAGACTTCCTACTCCATTTACATCAAGGGATTGGAAGGGATTCTCAACAAGAATTTCCTTTTCAATGTATTCTGGAAGGAACTTGCCTTCCGCATCTTCCCTGCTAAAGCTAAAAACTGCCTGTGACAAGTCATTTGTACCAAAACTAAAGAATTCTGCAGTTTTGGCCATCTCATCTGCAGTAAGACAACCTCTTACGACTTCAAGCATTGTTCCAAAGTTTATCTTTAATTTTATTTTGTATTTTGATTCTACACTGGATTTTATCTGATCATAGACTTCCTTAATTTTTTCTAGTTCTGCTATTATTCCAACTTGTGGTACCATTATTTGTGCATGCGCGTCTACTTTTTCTTTTACAAGCTCCGCAGCTGCCTCACAAATTGCTCTGATTTGCATTTCATAAATCTCAGGAAACGTAATACCCAATCTAACACCGCGATGGCCCATCATAGGGTTGATTTCAGCAAGTTCTCTTGCACGATTAAAGATTTTTTTGGTAGCCTCAATTTCATTAGAATTGTCTTGTTTTTCAAGTGAGTGCATCTTGTTGATTAATTCTTCAATGTTTGGAAGAAATTCATGTAACGGTGGATCTAATAGCCGTATGGTGACATGATGTCCTTCCATTGCTTTTAGAATTTCTTTAAAGTCACTTTTTTGTAGAATCATTAATTTTTCTAATACTGCCTTTCTTTCTTCAACTGTTTGTGTCATTATCATATCAACAAAAAGACCAAGTCTATCTTGAGCATTGAACATCCTTTCTGTTCTACACAGGCCTATTCCCTTTGCACCATACTT
Source organism: Nitrosopumilaceae archaeon (assembly GCA_050749225.1). Taxonomy (GTDB): domain Archaea; phylum Thermoproteota; class Nitrososphaeria; order Nitrososphaerales; family Nitrosopumilaceae; genus TA-20. The sequence continues at coordinate 9,487 of JBOGQR010000048.1, forward strand.
TCTTGCAAGCTTTGCTCCTTCAGGAGTATCCGCATTTGCTCTGATTCCCAACCTCTTTATTTTTTCTGACCAGCCTAGTATAGTTCTAAAATCATCTGTAATTTTGGGTTCAATTGTTGGCACTTCGCCCATGAAAACGCGTCCATCACTACCGTCTATTGTAATTACATCACCTTCGAACACTGTTTTATTTTCTACTAGGAATTTTTTTGATGCATAATCTATCTTCATATCAGAACATCCTACAATACAGGGCTTGCCCATTCCCCGTGCTACAACTGCAGCATGGGACGTCTTTCCTCCCCTACTGGTAAGAATTCCAACTGATGCAAAAAATGCAGGAACATCTTCTGGTTTTGTCTCCTCTCTTACAAGTATCACCTTGACTCCATCCTCTCCCATTTTTACTGCTTTTTTTACATCAAACACTACTATTCCAGTGGCGGCACCGGGTGATGCTGCAATTCCTTTCACTATTGACGGATAATTTTTTGCTGCTACTACATCAATAGTTTTGTGTAAGAGTTGGTCTAATTGTTCTGGTTGTAGTCTAAGTATTGCTCTTTCTTTTGAAATTAATTTTTCTTTTACCATGTCAACAGATGTTTTTATCATTCCTATGGCATTCATTTTTGCAGAACGTGTTTGTAACATGTAGAACTTGCCTTGTTCCATTGTAAACTCCAAGTCTTGTGGTTCTTTGTAGTGTTTCTCAAGCTTCTCACATGTTTTTATGAGCTGTGCAAAAGTCTTTGGTAACTCTTTTGCTAAATTGTCAATTGGTTGTCCAGTTCGTATTCCTGCTACGACATCCTCGCCTTGTGCATTGACAAGATATTCCCCAAAGACTTTTTTTGTTCCGTCTCCGGGGTTTCGGGTAAATACTACTCCTGTAGCACTGTCATTTCCCATGTTGCCAAAGACCATGGTTACTACATTTACTGCAGTTCCATTTGCAACATCCTTTGTAATCTTGTATTTTTCTCGATATACTACGGCACGCTCTCCCATCCAGCTTCTAAAGACTGCCTCAATTGCTAATTCCAACTGCTTGTAAGGATCCTCTGGAAATGGTTTTCCAGTGTGATTTTCACATATTGATTTGTATTCT
>JBOGQR010000049.1:0-10542 GCA_050749225.1 Nitrosopumilaceae archaeon
ATCTATAATGAATTGAATAAAGATAGTTTTCTTTGTAAAGAATTCCTTTTAACAAAAGTGATACAAAACCGCCAGCAATTTTTGATGATGGTATTCCAAAATCTTTACAAACTGCATCACGTTTTTTTTTATACTGTAATATAGTAAAACTAGTACTGTTTAATTCTAAAATCAAAGGCCACATTACTTTTTCCCATACAAATCGTCTGTTCTCAGTAGCAGACGCATACTTACCTTTTTCCCTTAACATTAATAACGTTCAAAGTTGTGCTTGTAATTTATTAGTTGATGCGAAAGGAACTTGAAGAATCACTTGAACTTTTATCAAAAAATTGGGAAGTAAATCCAGTCATACGGGATTTTATACTAGGAAGCAGAAGCGATGTTTCTGATTTTGCCATCAAAGTAAAAAATGTCATCTTTCACATTCCTTATCTTACAAAAGAAGAAAGTTATATTCTATGGAAGTGTTATTGGCCTGATTGTCATAATTGTTGTGACAGGCAAGGTAGATTGCCACTTACATCAAATGATCTAATTACAATTGGAAAGGGACTAAAGTACCAAAAAATTTCAGACTTTATAAAAAATGAAACTAATATTACTACTTGGGAAGAAAGAGGCCCATCTGGAAATGGGATTACAATGACTATGATAAACCTTAAGCGAAAAAAAGATGAGACAGAAGCAGATGATGGAACACATATTTCTTGTAGATTTTTGGATGAAAAAGGTTATTGTGGGCTACATCCTGATCGGCCTGGAGTCTGTTATCTTTATCCATTTTCATCTTGGCTTGAAAATGAAAAAGGGAGAGCTCGTGTTCATGCAAGCTTTCAGTTTACTGGTGACTGTCCGGGTTTTTATCTTTCAAAATCAATCGATGAAATGAAAAATGTTCTTCTGGAATATTCTAAAATGATATATGATTACAATATGAATTCAAACAGAACAGTACGAGAAAATTTTGGATATGTTACTATAGGGTTCTAAGCCTTTGCAACTTTCATCATGTCTGTCATTTTAATTTCCATACCAAACCTATCTTCATTTTTCTTCATGTACCTGTAAATTGTAATAAGATCTGCAAAATGTTTTATTGTACTAAACTTACTGTCCATTTTATTTCTTACAAACGCAAGTACCTTTGAGTATATTGCGAATTTTTCAAGCACTTGTTTTCTATATCTTTCGTTATTATCAATATTTTCAATGAATATGTCAGCACATGTCATACTTGGTATAATGCCCTCTCCCAAAAGTGGGTAAACGGTTCCAATCGATTCGCCAACACCAACAACTTTTCCATGATAGAATGGTTCGCACATATCAGGTGTAGCAAGACGAATTGGTCTTCCAACTGTTTTGAGTATCTTTCCACCGTATTTTTTCAAAAATGCATCAGTTACTTCAACATGTTTTCTGTTCTTATCACCAGCTCCAATGTGGGCAAGTTTCTCACCTAATGGGAAGTACCAAAAATACCCACTAATTGAAGAAAATGGCTTGAGGTAAAAGTCGTCAAATGGTACCCTATCTTCGTACTTTACCTTGTACTGGTATGTAGGCAGATGAAAATCTTGGGCAAGTCTTGGGAGATACATTCTGTAAAAACCAGTTGCATCAATTATAAGATCAAACTCTGATTCTAAATCTGCAAGCTTGGGTGTAGTGCCATAATTAATCTTGCATCCTTTTGACATGTCTTTGATAAGACCAATTTTGTCATAGGTACATAGTCCCATCAACTTGATGTTGAATCTATCCGAATTCATGTCAATGTACATGTTTTTTCCATCATGAATTACATAATCATTAAAGTCAAGATTACATTTTTTGGCAAACTCTTGCATTGGGCCACGTGTAGTACCCCACGCACATATGGAATCATGATTTTCTTGTGTTGATCTTTCAAAACCTATTACCTCATGTTCATTTTTCAATCTACCAAGAAGATATCCGCCTGCAACTCCAATGCCAACAACTGCTATTTTCAATTGGAGCTTATTCTAAAAATACCTAATAAAAAGATGTGCAGTATTTTTCTAATTCTATTCTATTAATATTGCGGGCTTGAATGGTCTTGCAGTGTGAGCCTTGTTTTTAGGATCATATTTTTGGTCATCAGATTCTCCAAATACTTGTACCTCCACACCAAATTCTTTTCGCACAAGAGAACCAATCTCTGAAAGAATTTTTTTCTCCTCTACAAGGTCTGACTTTGCCTTGGATTCTCTTGATTCTACAGGTTCTGACAATATATCGTTAACAGTCTTCTTGACAAAGTCTGGATCCTTTTTTACATTTTCTGTATCCTTGTCTGCAATTAAAGATTTTATCAGAGTTCCGATATTTATCTCACCTTTGATAACACTTGAAAGAATCTTTTGGTAGGCTCTAGTCTTCCATGGATCAGAAGTATAGATGATGATTCTCTTTGGAGAAATTTTGATTACTTTTAGAATGTTTTTAATGTCTTCTAGTGTTGATTTGAGGAGATTTTCTGACTGAAGTGATGCTGCATCAATCTTATCTTCAAGAGCTGATGGCCACAAAGATTTTGAGACAATTCCGGAATTTCCTAATTTTTCCCACATTTCTTCTGCAATATGTGGAGCAAAAGGAGAAAGCATAGCTACTCTTACAGAAAAAATTTCATGTAATGTACCTGATATGTTTTTTCTATTCTTTGCCTCTGTTCTCTTTAGATACCATTGTATGTCTGAATCAAACTCATACAAGACATAGTGCAAGGCCTCACGCAATCTCATCTTTTCCATTGCTGATGTAATCTCAAGGACAAGTTGTTGTAGTCTGCTTTGTAACCATCTGTCTTCTTGTTCTATACTGTTGGATTTGTCTAGTTTGTATTTGGAACATTCGTCCAACATATTTTCAAGCTTGTTTTTAATTCCTCTTACTGCTTCCAAATTAAAATCTGCATCCTGCAGCAGCTCTGCAGAAATTAAAATAGCTAATCTTATTGGATCGGCTCCATGAGTTCTAATTGCATCGCGTAATGGAATTATATTTCCCATTGATTTTGACATCTTTTTTCCTTCCATCAAGACAGATCCGTTTACCACAATTTCTTCAGGCCAGTATTTTTTTGGAAAGATTGCAATATGATTGAAAACAAAGAAAGTCAAGTGATTTGGAACAAGATCGCGTCCTGAATGCCTTGCATTGACAGGATAAAAATACTCAAATTCGTTCTTGATGTTTTCTAAAATATCCTGTGATGTTTTGGATGATGAGGCAATTTTCTTTGAATCACCTTCTCCCAAAAACACATAATCAAAAAATGTATCGTCAAGGTTTTCTGCCGCTAGTTGTTTTTCGTTTACGTACTTTGCTAGTATATAATACGCCATGTAAATTACCGAATCCGACAAACTTTCAACTATCCAATCCTTGTCCCAGGGTAACTTTGTGCCAAGACCGTGCTGTCTTGCACATGCTCTTTCTCGGAGCCAATCTACAACATAATTGAATTCTCCCCGTATCTCTTCTGGGAGTATCTTCATCTCGTTTATCCACTGATGTGCATCATCTTTCCATTTTTTATTAGAATAATCCAAGAACCATTGATCGTTGAGCAATTTTACTACGCACTCTGATCCGCACCGGCAACGTATTGGACCATCATTTAGTTCAAACAAAATATCTGCATTCTTGCTTTGTAGGATCCATTTTTTGACTTCCTCTTTTGCTTCTGCAACAGTTTTTTGTGCAAATCTTCCAGTGTTTTGTTTTAATTTTCCTCCGTAGAATTCTTTTGAATAAAGCTCTTTTGTTGCCTCTTCAAGTTTTGGATTGTTTTGATTTTCTATTTGGAATCTTTCAGTAACTTCCTTTGCAGGAATTTCTCCATATCCATCAGTTTGTATGATAGAAATTGGCAAAATTGATCTTGCAATGGACGCAAGATTTTGATCATTATTTGACTTTTTGATATCCTCCAAAGCTTGATAGTCAAATGGGGCATGTGCTGGCACAGACATTACAATTCCAGTACCGTTTTCACTTTTGACAAAGCTTGCAGGAAATATTACAATCTCTTCATTTCTATCTGTAACTTTGACTTTTTTGCCTACAAGTTTAGAACCCTTTATCTCATCTATCACTTTGACTTTCTTATCAAGAAACTCTAGTTTTCTTGCACACTCTGCACTAACAATCCATGTTTCATTATCTACACTGGCAATCTTGTAAGTGACTTGTGGATTTATCCAGAGATTTGTCACACCAAATATTGTCTCAGGTCTTAGTGTGGCAGTAGGTATGACATATTTTTCATATCTGAATTTGATGAGAATGTATTCTGTAAAACTTGGTTCTACATCTCCTAACGTATCGTGCTGTGATACTGGGTTTTGATCCTTTGGGCACCAGCCTACAGGATGTGATCCTTGGATGACTAGATTCTTACTTCTCAGTTTTCTAAACTGCCACTCGATGAATTTGTTATAGACAGGATCTATTGTAGTAAACTCTCTTCTCCAGTCTATCGAGTATCCCATCTCTATCATTCCTGATTTTATTTCTTGATGGAAATAATCTGCGATCTTTACTGGCTCGGAAAACTCCCTGATATTTTTTTCTGGAACTTTGTATAATGTTCTAAAGGCTTCGATTAACTCCCTGTCATTTTCTTGAACACGTCTTGCCATGCCAAGAATCGGTGTTCCTGTATAGTGAAAACCCATTGGAAAAAGGACGTTGTAACCACGCATTCGCATAAATCTTGCATGAACATCAGCCAAAGTGTAGGTTCTGCCATGGCCTATGTGTTGTGGGGAATTTGGATATGGATATGCTACAGTGACAAAGAATTTTTTTTGCGAGCTTGGGTCTGTCTCAAAATATTTTTCATCATGCCATATTTTTCTCCATTTAGATTCTATCGATGACCAATCTGTCACAAAATCACTTTTCCAAAATAGATTGTTCTGCAGCAAGCAGTGCATCTTTTAGCTTTGTTGTATCCTTTCCTCCACCTTGACCAAAACTCTCATTTCCTCCTCCAGAACCACCAAGGATTTTGGAAACATCACGAACCAAATCTCCCGCCTTCTTCGTTTTCGCTGCCTCTGGGCCTGCAAATGCAACTATTCGTATGCCGCCGTTTTTCAAAATCAATACACAGTATATCATGGATGGGTCTATCTTGATTGTTTGCTCTCCTACCGCAATATGAAATTCCTCATCCATCTCCTCATCTATTGTAGAGTATAGTTTTACTTTGCCGAGGTTTTTTGCCTGAGATATTGCATTTTTTGCAGTAGGTTCTGATACTCGTTTGATCAGTTGTTTTAATTTCTTCTTGGAGGAATCTGCATCCTTTATGGTATGCTCAAATGATTCCATTATCTTTTCTTTACTAGAACCTAGTAACCTTACAATTTGTGAAATTTTTCTATCTTGATTTTGAGTATATTTTATTGCAGTCTCGCCTGAAACAAACTCCATTCTTACAACCCCATCCTGAATTCTTTCTGCCTTTGTAATTTTAACGAGTCCTATCTCTCCTGTTTTTTTTACATGTGTTCCTCCACAAGCTTCCACATCATAACCTTCAATGTTTACAATTCTAACTAGCTTTACTGGAACTACACCGCCTTGGTAAATCCTAAATCCGTATTTTTGTTCAGCATGCCCTCTTTCAAATTCGTTAATCATGATGGGAATGTCTCTTCTAATGGTAAAGTTTGCCAAATCTTCAATTTTCATTATGTCATCTTCAGTCAAGTTAGAATGATGTGTGATGTCCAGTCTCCCATAATCTTTTTCCTTAAATGCAGAGTGTTGCCAAATCCATGATCCTAGAGTTTTTCGTGCAGAAGCATTTAGCACATGAGTACTGGTGTGATTTCTTGTTATTCCATATCGACGAGATACGTCTATTGCGCATCTCACAGTTTCTCCCTCTTTTAATGTACCATTTTTGAGTTCGTGAACTACAACATTTCCATGTTTATTTACATCAATCACATCAAAGCCATTGATCTTTCCATGGTCTGGTTCCTGGCCTCCGCCCCTTGGATAAAATGATGTCTTATCTAAAACCACTAGTTTGTTTTTTATTACTTTGAGAACCTTGGCTTCAAACTCTTCTGGGTCTTGTTTATAGTATAATAGTTCGGTATCTGGAATTCCTTTCAAGTCAAGATCTTCTTTTTTCTCTTGCTTTTCTGATTGATGTAATTCTGATAATCTTTCATAAAAGGTGGGAGGAATTTCAGAAATTATTTGAGTCTCTTTTAAAAAGTCAGGTGTTATTCCGTCAGATTCGTATAACCTGATAAGATCATCAACACTCAATTTCTTATCTTGACTCTTTAGTGTGCTTGCTATTCCTTTCATTCTTGTTTTTGATTCATTGTATCGTTCCCTTTCTATCCCGATTATTGTCTTGACATCATTTCTTGTTTCTTCTAATTCTGGATAGGTTGATTTTAGATAATCAACATGCATATCAACTAATTCTTTTAGATCAAAGTTCCAGCCAAACCTATCCATTGTAGCTACAGTTCTTCTTAGAATCATTCGCAAGTTGTATCCCCCACCTACATTACTTGGAAGGGCACCGTCAGAAATTGCAAATACTAAAGTCCTAAGGTGATCTGCAATTAGATAAATTCCCTCAAGTGGTGCTATTGTTTTATTGAATCTTTTTTCATCAATTCCTGCTTGTTTTGCAGCAATTTTTCTTGCAATCGAGATATCATCTGAATCGCCAAGGCTTTTTGCTACTGACATGAAATAGTTTGATATTATTTTAGGATCAAGATCAATTCCTGCTTTTTGTATGAGATTTTTTGTGATGGGACCAAAACAGCAATCATATGCAGTTGGAGTACCCATAGTAATCCAAGCAAACCTCTCAAGGCCTGCTCCCATGTCTATTATTTTTTGGTCCAAAACAGAATAATTGTCTAGATCTCCCTGAAATTCAGTAAAGACTGCATTTCCAAGTTCTAACCCTCTGACGAAATATTCTAACGAAGAACCAAATGAGCCACCTCCGGCCCAGACGTCCTCTACAAAAACTACTTCTTTTTTATCAATACCGAATCTTTCTGTCAATAGTCTGAAATCTAGATCAACACACTTGTCTTTCCAATACCCTTGCGAATTTGGAATACTGTGCTGACCAATCATACAAAAACTAGAAAAGTGTCTTCCAGTGACTCCAACATTTTCTATGTCTTTAAACCTAAGGCAAGTTTGTGGAACTACTAGAGGATTTGCAGGAAATTCAAAAACAACCTTGGAGCCCATCACTCTTTGAAAGTCTACAATTGATGCTATTGTAAAATACAGATCATCACGCCATCTGCAGACAACTGGGTATCTGCTAACTGATTTGTGACCGTTTTGTACAAAAAAAGATTCTATTTCTCTCCATGCTTGGACATAATCAAATCTTTTCTTTGTAGGAGGATTACCAATAAACGAATAATTATTTTCAGAATCATCAGGACAAAAGTTTTGATTAGTATCCAAAGTCCAGAAATATCGTTTGCATTTTGCGCATGATTTTCGTACAAATCCCTCATTTTCAAACAATGCTACCTTGTAATACCTGTCAGGATCGGCAGAAAACTTTGCAAGAATTTGTTCCTTGTCCATCTTTGAGAAGTTTTCGGAATGACCGATATTAAGCATTCTGAAGCAACACATTAAATATGATCTTTTTTGAAAAGTTGCTATGTTTAGTAAAAAAACATGGAAAGAAGGAGATCATGCTTTCACATCTGTCCAGGATGGCGAATTTAGAAATATCATTGTTGGTGTGGTTACAGGCGTTGAAGATTCCAAGATAGGCATTAATGGTATTATAATAAACGCAGTTGGTCTCAAAAACAAAGTTGCTCAAGGCAAAGCGGGACCGCAATCTACAGCACAGCTAAAAAATCCAGACCCAAAAGACTGCATATTGGCTTTGATATACAGAGTAGAACATGATAATTACACTGGCGTCTTTGACGTAAACACTGATCCTGTAGTAAAAATACACAAAAGAATTCACAATGTAATTGATGGTTGGGTAAGAGAATCAATTCCAGAAATGATAAACAATGTCCTTTCATTATCTGATGGTGCAGAAAAAGATCAAGCAAAAAGAATTCTAAAGCAAAGAATGGATACCTTATATGATAAGGAATTAAAAAAATACATGTATTCTATTTGTCGTAGTCTTAAAATTCTAAACTAGTCTATTTTTTACATTTCCAAGTTTTGAATCAGAATAACAAACCCTGTCAGAGATTCTCTACTCCATAGTTTTATATTATGCCTTTAGCAAATCCCGTTTACAATGGAATATGTATATGCCGCATTACTTTTGCACAAGCAAAAGAAGGAAATTAACGAGGCTAACATTACAAGCGTAATCAAAGCTTCAGGAGCTACAGTAAATGAAGCACAAGTAAAGGCACTTGTAGCAGCACTTGCTGATGTGAACATTGATGAAGCTATCAAGGCCGCTCCAATAGCAGTTGCAGCAGCACCTGCCGCAGCAGCATCTGGTGGAAAGGAAGAAAAGAAAGAAGTAGAGACGCCATCTGCAAAGACCGAAGAGCAAGCAATGGAAGGCCTCTCAGCGTTGTTTGGCTAGACATTATATTTTTAAAACTTCCTTTTTGCATTTTGTTCTTTATTTAGATCTCTAAACATTATTTACCATATAATACAACTAATTATGATTTGACTGAACTATCACCGCCTATCTCAGCTCTGATTTTGGCACTTGATCTTTTTGGAACAATGGCTTTTGCTGTCACCGGGGCATTCAAAGCAATTGAACATAAATCAGACATTGTAGGAATAATAATTTTGTCTACAATAACAGGCGTAGTGGGTGGAATCATTCGAGATGTAATAATAGGTCACTTTCCGCCTCGCTCTATTTCAGATCCGTTGTATGTAGTGATAACAGTCTTGACAGGAATTGCAATATTCTTTCTATATCCAAAAATACAAAAGCATTGGAACCTGTTTCTAAAATTTGATGCCTTGGGACTCGGAGTGTTTACAATAATTGGAGCAACGTTTGCGTATGATGTTTTTGGGTTAAACTTTCTTGCAATGGCACTATCTGGAATGCTTACTGCAGTTGGGGGAGGAATAGTCAGAGATATGTTTGTAAATGAAATCCCGTTAGTGATTGTAAAAGAACTTTATGCATCTGCAAGTTTTGTTGGTATCGTGATTTTCTTTATTCTTCTAAGTGTTAATACAGAACCAAACATAGCTACAATTATTGGAATTGTAACCACAACAATACTAAGACTTGTTGCAATGAAGTATAATTGGAATCTTCCAAAAGTAAAAGAAAGACTGTAATTCTTTTTAGTATTTTTTCAGAAATAGATTTCTATTGTGGAGTGTAATTCTTTGCTTTTCCAGCTAATGCTTTTGCCTGTGCATTAGCCTTTTGTATTACTTGATCCTTTGTATCGTCTGTTAGAATTCCTGCCTCCAATGCGACAGATCTTGCTTGTTGAGCTGCTTTTGCAAGTATTGCTGATACATTTTCTTTAGTGACGTAACCAATCTCAATAGCAAGTGACATGGCTTCTTGATGTGCCTGTGCAAATGCACTACGATACTTTTCTACATCAATTACTAGTTCGTTCTTTGCATATAGGATGTCTTCTGCAACAGCTGCATCAAGTATTATTCCTGCTTCTACTGGCTTGACATCAAGTTTACTTAGTAATGTGGCAAGCTTTTCGGAAATAACAGCACCCTTTTTGGCAGGGACCGAATCCTTTGTTATCCAAATTGTTCCTTGATCAATTTTTGTGGCTACCCCAGCTTCTTTAAAGTCAGTAAGAATGGGACCTGGTGTTATGCCAGTATTTCCTGCCTTGATTACAACATCGATGCTTGCAAGGTCTCCTCCACGGGCAGCCATCATTATCTTGTTTTTACCAAGTAGTATGTTTAGTTTGAAAGGAGTCATGTTTGTGAACATCAATACACACTGGCCAACTAGCTTGTCTACCATCTTGTCAATAGAAGGCATTTTCAACCCAGCTAGTGCTTTTTGTGCAACTTTGTCTTTTATGCTAACAATTTCTACTTCGCCTTTGAATTTTTTTCTTAAAGGCAATAATTGTGATGATCTTACTTTTTCCATTCTGACAAGAGCAATTACATTGTATTTTTTTGGAAGCTCTTGGAGTTGTTGATACATCAACGATTTCTTTTGTGGATATTTTGTTCTATTTTGGTGCATTTTACTTCTTTTCTACTAGTGGCTGTTTGATGAGCTTTCCCATGGAAGTCTTTACCATGATTTTTTTAATATTCTTATCTCCGCTTGGCAGCTTTTTTTCTACCAAACTAATCACTGCATTAGCATTTGCAGCCAGATCTTCATCAGACATTGTCTCATCACCTATTTTACATGCAAGAGAAAGTGAATTTCGTAGTCTGACACGTATGGAAGATCGGAATCTTTCTAAAATTGAATCAATTGGAGCATTGAAAGGAACTGGTGTTGGCATCTTGCCTCTTGGACCCATGAAC
>JBOGQR010000050.1:0-10531 GCA_050749225.1 Nitrosopumilaceae archaeon
GTGTAATTTTGTATGGACCTGACGAGCCGGAGAAAAGAACAAGCATAGTCTCATTTTCACTTCTAAACCAAGACCCAAAAATTATTGTAGAAAGACTTGAGAAACAAAATATGATTCTTGCGGTACGGGAAATCTTTACCCAAAAAGTAATCAGAGCTTCAATGCACTTTTTTAATACAGAATCTCAAATCCTAAAAGTCATAGATGCAATTAAAAAAAGTTAGTTTATTGTTCTTGTTCTTCTATAACCATCATTGTCAAAGTTGAATACACTTTGTCTATTTTTCTAATTTTGTTCGTTATGATGTTTCGTAAAAGATCCATGTTATCTGCTGTTATTTTTACAATTATATCATACACACCGTATACTCCTTGTACTTCATATCGAATAGATTTGCCCTCTTTGTCCAGTATTTCTTTAATTTTCTGAATGATTTCTACGTCAGAGCCCAAATCAGAATTTAGTAAGATATAGGTTGTAGGCATAAGATAATTCTCGTTTCACAATATTTAACCTTTGACTAGATCTCAAAATTGATTAGTTAGACTGATAAAACAAATTTAATGCCGCCATTAGATCTTACGCTAGAAATTTCTGCAAATCTTCCAAGTTTCCCCGGCTCACCACAACCTCAATTTATTTCATGGGCAACAAATAAAGATGATGGTTATAATCTTGAACTTATTTTTTTGAGTTCACATTCAGGTACCCATATTGATGCACCATTTCATTTTATAGAAAATGGTTTAAAGATTGATAAAATTCCATTAAGAAAGCTTGTCACTGATGCAGTTTTATGTAAAATAAAAAAAGGAGCAGGACAGGTCATCACCAAGCAAGACATTATTAAGTTTGAGAGCAAACATGGTAAATTACAGCCAAATTCAACTCTAATCTTTGCCACAGGTTGGCACAAGAATCTATTAAAGAAACATTATTTTACAAAAAATCCAGGAGTCTCAATATCTGCCGCAAAATATTTAGTAAAAAAGAAAATAAGTTTGGTCGGAATAGATTCACCAAGTATTGATCTGGGTTCAGATTCAAGATTTTTGGCACATCATCAACTCTTAAACAACGGTATTTTAGTTTTAGAAAATTTGTGCAACTTGGAAAAAATTTCAGGAATATGTTTTAAGCTGGTTGTTTTGCCTTTAAAGTTAAAGGGAGCTACAGGATCACCTGTACGTGCAATTGCTCTTTAGAAAACAAATTGGAATCTATTTCGTTTATAATTTTCTGCTAATTTTCCAATTATAGGGATTTTATTTCCACAAAATTTACAATTGTTGTTTTCGTCCATATTCCAACCTTGAATATCAAAACCATATCTTTTGACAACTATGTTATTACATTGAGAACAGTATGTATGTTCTAGTGGATGGCCAGGTACATTTCCAAGGTATACATATGTGAGTCCTTCTTTTTTTGCAATTTCATAGTGTTTTTCAAGTGTCTTAATTGGTGTTGATTCAAACTCCATCATTTTATAATCTGGATGGAATCGTAAGAAATGAATTGGCATTTCAGGTCCAAATTCATCATAAATGAACTTGCAAAGCTTGGTTGCATATTCCAAATTATCACCAACCTTTGGAATTATTAAATCGGTTATTTCTACATGAATTTTGGTTTTATCTCTAATTTCTTTTAGAGTATCAAAAATTGGTTTTGGATCAGGAACTCCGATGTATTTTCTAGTGAAATCAGGTTCAGCATTGCCCTTAAAGTCAACAGTAATACAATCAAGAAATTCATCCATCATCTTTACTGTTTGTGGCGTATCGTAACCATTTGAGACAAAAATATTGAAGAGGTCTTTTTTTCTTGCAATAACCCCACAGTCGCGTGCAAACTCGATGAATATTGAGGGCTGGTTATAGGTGTAGGCGATTCCATCAGCACCATATGTTATGGCTTGATCTACTACTTGTTGAGGAGTCATTTCAGTGCCTTCTACTTTTCTTCGCTGACTGATGTCATAGTTTTGGCAATATTTGCACAACCAATTACAACCAGTAGTAGCTATGGAATAGATGCTAGTGCCAGGTCTGTAATGAATAACTGGTTTTTTTTCTATGGGATCCACATGACTAGAAATTACTTTGCCATAAACAAATAACTCGAGTTTTCCGCCTTTGTTTCCTCTAACACCGCAAAGGCCTACCTGTCCATTACCAATTTCACAATATCTAGCACATGCTGTGCAACGAACCTTATCGTTTGGTATCTTTTCATAAAGTATTGCTTCTTTGGACGTCATAATTTACTACTTGAAATTATCATATAAGCTATGATGTCATTGTAAGCATGGATGGTGAAGATCTTTCTGGTCTTATCTTCTTGATTGCGTTTAGTAGATCTTCTTGTGTAATCTTTATGGATTTAACTGATTTCTCTTTGTTGTCTACGTATCGCTTTATTGCAGTTATTGCTGCTCTACTACAAACACCTTCAATTTCTGCTCCGCTAAATCCTTCTGTCATTTCTACAAGTTTTGTCAAGTTCACATCTTCTGCTAGAGGTTTTTTCTTGGTATGAATCTTAAAGACATTTTCACGTCCTTTTGAATCTGGTAATGGCACTTCAATTATTCTATCAAATCTACCTGGTCTCAATAGTGCAGTATCTACAATGTCTACTCTGTTGGTAGCACCAATCACTAGTACGTTATGCAATTCTTCAAGACCGTCAATCTCTGTTAAAATTTGCGAAACTACTCTTTCGGTAACATGCGAATCTGAACTTCCAGAACCTCTGGCTGGTGCTATTGCATCAATCTCATCTAAGAATATAATGCATGGAGCTGCCTGCCTTGCTTTTCTGAAAATTTCACGCACTCCTTTTTCAGATTCTCCTACCCATTTTGATAAAAGCTCTGGGCCTTTAATGCTGATAAAGTTAGATTCTGTAGTGTGTGCAAGTGCTTTTGCAATCAATGTTTTTCCCGTACCTGGTGGACCATACAATAAAATTCCTTTTGGAGAAGTGACTCCAGTATACTCGAATGCTTCTTTGTGTTTTAGTGGCCATTCAACAGCTTCGTGTAATTCTTCTTTAAGTGACTCTAATCCTCCAATGTCATCCCATGTGACATTTGGAACTTGAACTAGCACTTCTCTTAATGCGGATGGTCTTACTTCTTTTAATGCATCTTTAAAGTCATCATCAGTAATCACAAGTTTTTGTAGAATTTTAGCTGGAATTTTTTCTTCTTCAAGATCTAATTCAGGCAAGATTCTTCGCAATGACCTCATTGCTGCCTCTTTGGCAAGAATTTCTAAATCAGCACCAACAAATCCATGTGTTACTTTTGCAATTTGATCCAAGTTGACTTTGTCGTTTATTGGCATGCCACGTGTATGAATATCCAAGATTTCTTTGCGGCCTGCTTCATCTGGTATGCCAATCTCAATCTCTCTATCAAATCTTCCAGGTCTTCTTATTGCAGGATCAAGTGAGTCTGGTCTGTTTGTTGCTGCAATAACAATAACCTTGCCTCTTGATTTCA
Organism: Nitrosopumilaceae archaeon; assembly: GCA_050749225.1. Classification (GTDB taxonomy): domain Archaea; phylum Thermoproteota; class Nitrososphaeria; order Nitrososphaerales; family Nitrosopumilaceae; genus TA-20. Next base: position 3,513 of record JBOGQR010000050.1, read on the forward strand.
TTCCATCCATCAGAGTCAATAATTGTGAAACTACTCTTTTTTCTACTTCACCAGTAACTTCTTCTCTTTTTGGAGCTATTGAATCAATTTCATCAATGAATATTATACTTGGGGCACCTTCTTCTGCTTGCTTGAAGATGTCACGTAGTCGTTCTTCGCTTTCTCCATAGTATTTTCCAATAATTTCTGGTCCACTAAGCGAAATAAAATGAGAGTTTGTTTCGCCAGCAACTGCTTTTGCTAAAAGTGTTTTTCCTGTACCAGGAGGACCATACAATAATACTCCTTTTGGTGCTTCCACCCCTAATTTTTCAAATAATTCTGGATGTCTCATTGGAAGCTCTACCATTTCACGTATCTTTTGAACTTCTTTCTTTAATCCTCCCAACTCGTCATAGGTAACTCGTGGAATGGTGTGATCAATTGCTTTAGTCATACTGCCTAGCTTGAATTTAGTTCGTTCTGTTATGATGACTGGTCTTGATGGAGTGGTGCTTGTTACAATTAATTGGGTTTTTGCACCAAGTTGTGTTGTCACAATAAGTGTATCTCCATTTGTCAAGACATGACCATCATAGTTTGCTTGCATGTAATCTTGTAATCCTTCTTCACTTAATTTTTCAATTGGAGATAGAACTACTCGTTCTGCTTCTTTTGCGTCTACTTTTTTGATAGATACTTTGTCATTTATGCCAGCATCAATGTTATGTCGCGTTAATCCATCAATCTTTATGATTCCTGTACCATAATCTTCTGGGGAACCAGACCATAACTTTACATGACTTTTCCTGTTGCCAACTATTTCTAAAATTTGGCCAGTTTCCCAATTATTATCCTCAACTATTTTTGGGTCTACTAGGGCAATGCCCTTGCCTACATGGCGTTGTGAAATTTCTGCTATTTTTAATATTATTTCGCTCATAATTTAATCACCATAAAAAAATGGGGTTGGATTTATTCAACCTCCACAGTTCTTCCTTTTGGTTTTTCGTCTTCTTTCAGTTTGAATCTTACTTCAAGAATTCCGTTAGCATATGTTGCCTTTACAGAATCCTCTTCTACCTTTTGTCTTACAGGTACTTTGACACTGTATTTTTTCTCACCGTGTTCTGCATCAAGATTCACTGTACGTCCTTCAACTATGATCTTGATGTCTTTCTTTTCTACACCTGGCATTTCAGCTACAAGTTTGAGGACTTTTTCTTTATCGTCAACTAGGACGTCCACAAAAGGTTCTCTGACATCAGATGTTGGTAGGAGCGCTGGTTTTACATTTCCATATTCTTTTATGACTGGTTTACCATCTGGCCCAATTGTCATGGTATAACCATAATAATATGGACCGTAGGTTTGGAGGTTGTCTGAATCCTTGAACTCTTCAAATATATCGTCCATATTCATGAATGGTCGAGACATTCTTCTGAAGAGGTTGTCAAATTCATCATTTAGGAACATGTCATAATCACTTATATAATGTAATATATATTACATTATATATAGTTTTTGTGAGTATAACCATGATTATTACATAAGACTATTATATATGACAATAGATATCATTTATGCTTGAAGACTACAAATGTTTCGGTCCCAGATGCCGTACGGGAAATTATCACAAGAAACCGCTCAATTTATGATTGCATAAAGATGGATTTGATAAACTACACAGCCCTTGCTGTAAAGATCCAAAAGGATGTAGAATCTCAGATTGGTCCTGTGAACCTGAACACTATAGTTGTTGCAATAAAAAGATACGCAGATTCATTTGAGAAAAAAGACGAGGTTCAGCAAGAACCAGTTTTAAAAAATGCCAGACTTTCATTAACCGATGGAATTGTCGATATCAAATTTTCAACTGATGAATTTGGGGCAAATGATACTGCTACGCTTATGGATAAATTTACACAGATAGATCCTGATTATGATTTCTTTAGATTCACAGATTCATTTAGAGTTTTAACTGAGGACATATTAGATGTAAGAAAACTTTTAGAATCGTTCCCATTTCAGAAAAACAATTTTCAAACAGGACTGGCAAAAATAAGCATACGTGTTCCAGAATCTCAAAGCGGTTCTGACATAGTTTCTTACGTATCTGAAATACTGCACAGTAATGGAATAGAACTTGTAAATGCCTTTTTTGGTCAAGATGACATTATTGTTGTACTAAAGGAGAAAGATGCTGCTAGGGCCTATGAAATTTTACGCTCTGAAATTTCAAGATAGAATTTAATATATCTAAATTAAATTTGAAATATAAAAGATAGGAAATTTAGACACCAAGAGATTCTGGCTTTGAAATTTCTAAAAAGACCTTATCCCCTACTGAAAGTCCGAGTTCTTTGTATTCACGCATATCCAGCTTAATTGAGGTAATTCCCCCTGCCTGGCCAAATACTCCCCCAGTCATCATTTTGTTAAGGCCTTTTACCATATCATCCATATTCGTAAAACCCATAACATTTGAACCAAATGGGGACATTGGCTGATTCTGCTCTCTAAAATCCTTAGGAGATGAGAGAGAAACTACCACATATGGCGCACCATCAGGCGCTGCATCAATACGAACTATTACGTACTCTTTTTTCATATATTATTACCCGTTTTTATGATATTTTATTGTTCGCCTTTGGTATTTTTATTTTAATGTTTGAAGGCATGATGATCAGACCCATAGGATATAACCGGCAAATTGGGTTAAAGTGTAAATGGCTGAAGTAAAGAAAAGAATTCTGATTCTAGGTGGTGGGTTTGCCGGAGTAGAATGTATGCGAAAATTAGAGTCATATTTTATGAATGATAATAATATTGAGATTGTTCTAGTAAGTGAGGATAATTTTCTTCTTTTTACTCCCATGCTTCCTCAAGTAGCATCAGGAATGATTGAAACGCGACATGTTGTAATACCAATCAGAACTTTGTGTAAAAAAACCATATTTTATGAAGCTCAAATAAAAAACATTGATCCTTATGGAAAGATTGTAACTCTTACTGGAACTAACGAACGGCGTGGCATTTCTTTGCATTATGATTTTCTTGTTATCGCATTAGGAAGTCAAACAAACTTTTTTGGAATTGATAAAATGGAAGAAAGAGCATATTCCATGAAGACACTAAACGATGCAGTAGTTTTACGAAACAGAATAATAGACATGTTAGAACAAGCAGAAAATGAAAGCAATCCGATTTTAAAGAAAAGTTTACTCACATTTGTAATAGTTGGAGCTGGATTTGCTGGAATTGAAACTGCTGGTGAATTAAATGATTTTGTACAAGATGCAAGGAAATATTATCCAAATATAAAAAAAGAAGACATTAGAGTAATTGTTTTAGAAGCAGCCTCGTTTATCTTGCCAGGATTTAATGAGAAGCTAGCTAAATTTACACTAGAAAAACTAACCCAGCATGGAATAGAGGTTAAACTCAACAAAAAGCTTTCAAGTTTTTCTGGTTCTGAGGTAGTAATTGAGGATGTGGTTGATCCAAATAAAACTCCACCAAGTCAACCTATTATAGAATCAATTCAGACAAGAACTTTGGTTTGGACTGCAGGTATCACCCCAGTTGATATAATAAAAAAATCTGTCTTTAAGACAAATAGGGGAGGAATTGTTGTAAACGAGTTTTTGGAAGCTTTGGATTTTCCAGAAGTTTTTGCCATTGGAGATTGTTGCTATTTACTAAATCCACAAACCAATAGACCATATCCTCCGACTGCGCAAAGTGCAGAAGCTGGAGCAAAAGTTGTGGCCTATAATTTACAAGCTATAATAAAAAATAAACAAAAAAAGAAATTTGAATTTTCTTCACGAGGCCAGATGGCAATAATAGGAAAGCGATCAGCTATTGCCACCATATTTGGATTACACCTACATGGCTTTGTAGCATGGTGGATCTGGAGGACAGTTTATCTTTCTAAAATTCCAAGACTAGACAAGCGAGTAAGGATTTTTGTTGATTGGACTATAGATCTGTTATTTGACAGAGACATATCCAGATTGAAAATATTCAGACGTGAATTGCCTGTAGAATACAAGGAGCTTGATGAAGTTGATGATGTTTGGTAAAAAGAAAATTATCATAAAGTGTTTTGCGAATCTTTTTTAAGAGATTTTTTTCTTTTGATTAGAATCCCTACAGATGCACCTACGCCTATTGCAATTGCTATGCCTATACCAATTTCAAATATAAAATTAGTTGATAGTTCATTTGATTTATCTGAGACTATTTGAAAAGAGTTCAATACATCATCAAAGTTTTGTAATTCATTATCAAAATATTTTTCCTGATTTACATATGTAACTGCATAGAATTTGTTGTTTGCTGATATGATGACTTCTTTGAATTTTATTACAAATGCTTGATTTTGGGATAAAAATTCGCCTTTTGATTCTGAAATTTCTGCATCATAACCATTGATTTTCTTGGTTTCGCTAGATAAGAAAATTAATCTACCGGCATCAACAGCGGGTTGAAGTCGTGCTTTCTCATCTTTTACATGTTCTTCAAGCGAAGTTCCGTTTGAGTTCTCAATAGAAACTGAGATGGCCGGTGCAAACCCTTCTACCTTTGGACCAACTACAACAACATCAGGTGCATTTGCTTGTGTTTTTTTTAATTCTTGCACTGTCCAATTATCTGGTGGACGAAAAGAAAATCCTAGTGGGTTAGTATAATTTCCTGTTTCTTCTGTAGAATTGGAGGTTGCAAATATTTGAGGTACCAAACTTACAAAAAAAAGAAAGCAAATGCTTGGTACAAGTATGTTAAAACGCAATAACTGAATTTGTCAACTTCTATAATAAAAGCCAATTGTAAAATTTTGTAGATTATATTACGACAATGAAAAATAGATACATGGGAGAAGTTTATGCGGTAGGAGTAGGTCCTGGATCTCCTAGATACATTACTGATGTTGTAAAAGAAATAATACTATATTCTGATATCGTGGTTGGCTACAAATACACGCTTAAAACAATTGAGAGACTTTTGGTCAATAAGCAAGTTTATGAGATAACCATGCAGGATCAGGAAGAAACCTACCAGAAAATTGCAAAAACATTGGGCGATAAAACACTGGTTGTTCCATTCACTGGGGATGTAAATTTCTCCGAGTCTGAAGTAGTAGATAGACTAATTGAGGTTTTTGGAGATGTACAGATAATTCCTGGCATTAGTTCTATTCAAGTTGCGGCATCAAAAGCAAGAGTACCTCTTGATAAAAGCAAAGTAATCACCATGCATGTAACTACAAGTATTGAAGAAAAAAAACTTGAACTGCAAAAGGCATTATTAGATGGATATGGTGTGGTGCTAGTACCAAGGCCTTGGCCTAAGGATCCTTCGAAACATTTTATGCAGTCTGAGATTGCTTTCTATTTGAAAGATAAAGGATTTGATACATCGAAAATGAAGGTTCATGTTTTTGAATTTTTAACTACAGAAAAAGAAACTTTGTTTGTAGGTGTTGTAAAGGATTTGGAAGGAAAACAATTTTCAGATCTTTCGGTAATGGTTTTTGATCAAACAAAACTTGAATCATATATTAATTTCAAGTGAAAATAATTTTAGTGTAGTCCTGGATTATGTGATGGCGCGGCTATGGTAAACGAAGAAGAGGGAGGAATTGAAACTATAACACCGTTCATCCACGTATATGTTGGATCATAAAACCTGATAATTCCTATTCCATTTATTGTAAATTGAAATGATTGTCCTGGTGCAAGAATACCACTGTCAAATTTTCCATCTGGTGTGAAAGGATTGGTTTGTTTTTGTGTACTTATTCCACTAAGAACTCTATGAGACACTGTATCATTGTTTGTCCAGATCAGGGTAGTGCCAGGAGTTATTTGTAAATCAGTTGGCAAGTAATAGTGATTAGTATAAAGTTGGTTTTGTTGTGAGGCGGAACCTTGAGATTGATACGAGCCTGGTTGTATGCTAATTTGAATGGGTTTGCTTTGTGTTGATGATTGTGAAATTGATGATATTACACCATTTATCCATGTGTATGAAGGATCGTAGAATGTTATTGTTCCTATACGATTCATTGTATATTGAAATGTCTGTCCTGGTAGAATGGTACCGCTATTAATTTGTCCGTCTGGTTGAAATGAAGGTGCGTTTACTGTTGGATTAGCAGAGCCACCCTGTCCTTGTGTTGTTGTAGACAAGATTCCACTAAGAAGAGTATGTGGGATAGAGTCGTTGTTTGTCCAGACAATAGTAGTGCCAGGAATTATCTGCACTGAAGGAGGAGAAAGAACTTGTCCTGATCTCATAGTTGATGCTCCTTGTAATATTGAGATTTGAGTTGTCTTTACTTGTGTAGTAATTTCTGATTTTGAGGTGATTGCCCCTGACATCCACAAATATGATGGGTCATAGAATGTTATTGTCCCAACATTGTTTATTGTATATTGAAATGTTTGTCCTGGCATAATGGTGCTGCTGTTAATTTGTCCATCTGGTGTAAACGACGCCTTTGCATTTGTTGTTGATGTGGATATAACTCCACTTTCAATTTGGTGTGGTACAGAGTCATTGTTTGTCCAGACAATGGTAGTGCCAGGAGTGATTTGTATTGAAGATGGGGAATAATAATTTTGGTTATAAGGACTAGATGAGCCTGCTACAATGCTTACTTGGATTGTATTTCCTTGATTTTGTGATGTAGGAGTTTGTGTTGGTGGAGTTGTTATTGCAATAACGCTAGAAATCGTTGAAGCTATTTTTGCACTGTAAGCTACTTGGAATGGTTCAGTTGTGCCAGTTATCTTTCCTGTGAAATAATAAATTGAGCCTTCTTGATTTGTTTGAACCAGTCTTCCAAATATGTTAACATGAATTGTATTGCCGATTGAATTTTGTGCATCACCTGTAACCACTATAAACTGTCCATTACGCAATAGTGTTGAACTCCAAATTCCAGAATTAAGATAATTATTACCAGAGATAGAGACAATACCATTTTCCAGCGTTACCGGCGTATTGCCGTTGTTCAAAGTTCCTGTTGC
>JBOGQR010000051.1:0-10493 GCA_050749225.1 Nitrosopumilaceae archaeon
GATCTACTAGTATCAAACAAGGCGACTGAAAAAATAGTAAAGAATTTTCTTGCCCTGTACAGGGAAGGCAAGGCAACTAACAGGTTTCAGAAAAAACGTTCCAAGGACATCAGAATTGTAACTTATTACATCGCTCAATCTGTTCGAGATTTTTGTGGATATCATGGAATGATGTGGAAGCGTGGAGTGACTGGCGTTATGTCACAAAAAATCCTAAGCCATGGAAAATATGCTGACAAGAGATTAACTGATGAAGAGATGGAAAGAGCAGACCAGTTCATTAAATCAAAATGGGGTCTTGATTCTGATGTGTATAGATGGTTCTGGATTGGGATAGAAAGCTGTGCGAGGTTTTCTGCTCTACATAACATGAGCCTTGAATATACAAAGCATGTTAGCAAAAAGACTGGCAAGGTAACCTACATCATGACAGCATATGAGACCAAAACAAAACACATCAAGGGTGGCAAGTGGATAAAATACATTACGAGACCTGACACACAAAAATCAATAGATCTTCTAAAGACAAGAGGTGGGACAAGAATCTATGAATCAAAAGAAGCTGATTTTCCTTTTACTCAAATGATTTCAAAAAGCATGAAAGAAGTCTATTCGTTTTTGGGTAAAACAGAATATTTTGAAAACCATCCTACACATGCATTAAGACATATCGGGGCTCATTACTGGCTGGCAAGAAAAAACTACAACTATGGACTTGTTGCCTTGATTGGAGGATGGATTACGATTGATGAACTGAGGAAAAGTTATGGTGAAATGCCGCCTGAAAAAGTACTTGAGATAATAGAAGAAAATGATAACAGACTTGAGATTAGTCCACTTTTACATTAGTTTGGATCCTATGGGGTCCAGCTACCTCGTGGTCTTATATTAGACCTATTTTCTTCGTAAACCAATATTTTACATGATTTTTACGATCGTGATTCGCAATTTAACAGATACATGATTTCGATCCATTTTAAGTTTGATGTTGTAAATCTACATGCAAATTAATCTCTCTATTTCTTATTTTATCATTCCATTTGCATACAGGTACTTGACAGCATTCACAAATTCCTGTTCTGTCATTTCATCATTTACAACCCACTTGGTTGTCTTCATCATCCAAGATGGTATGTGATTAGCTTTAATTCCAAGTTTTGATAATAGTTCAGAATCTGAAATAGAAGTTGGAGTATAACCTCCCCATTCTTTTATTACAGTTATCAAATCTGTTTGGTTTGAAGCAGTGGATTGCGGTAGTATTGCAGGCTGTATTTGGATAACTGAGTTATTATCATTCATATTTGATCCTACAACCTGCCACGCATTTGATATGTATGTATCCGCAGAATACAAGTCGGATCCCCATGTTCTAACTATGATATCAGATGTTGGCATTGGATTTGCAAATGTTATATCAACATCAAGCTCAAACTTGCCGTCACTTGTTTGTGTCGGATTGGCAGAGGCAGAACCAAAGAAGTTGTGCGGATCAACTATTGACAGTTGCGAGTTTCTATCCCATGTTATCATAGTATCGCTGTCTCCGATGTTTCTTTTGTTCCCATACAGATCAGTGAAGAGTGTTACATGTTGAACAGATGACGGTCCACTGTCCCCATAAAGGAAAATTTTCAGAACAATCGACTTGCCTGTATGAATCACTTGTGTCTGTACTGGACTATTTTGATAACTGTCAAGATTAATGCCTGTTCCATTAATTACCAACGGATATCGGTTTGGTGCAAATCCTACTGTAAAGGAAGGTGCAAAGCCAGGTGTCTTGTCACCTTTACTTGTTGATGGTACAAACAAACCTCCCGGATCAGATATGATACCATTTGCCAGACCATCAGCATCTCCCAAGCCGCCATCTGTTATGCTTATCGTCATAGTATTGCCGCTTATTCCAGTAATTAGTGAAGAGAGGTTAGTCCAAGTTCCTGTCGAGAATTTCCAATATTGAGCATTTGAAGGAATTGTAGAAGGGAAGCTAAAAGTTATTGGTACTTTCTGTCCTATGACAAGACCTGTAATCTTCCAAGAAAACAGTCCGTATGGGAATTTTCCTGATGGAATATCTGAGGTTGCAAGGTTTGAGGTAGATATCGCACTAAGATCAGATATTGAATTTGGTGCAGAGATTCCAACAATGCCAGCATCATTTGATGCAGGTATCAACATTGGGGTTAGCACTGATGATGATCCACCATTACTGCTACTAGGACCACTGTATACAATATTTGTATCCACAATAATTCTAATTACTTGAGTAAGTGATGGGTTTTCTTCCACGTATACCTGTTCAAAGAGATGTCCTTCATTTGTTACCTCAAAGACAAGATTCCAGTTGTATGATGTAATATCACATGTTTTGTTAAAAGACACCCCCATAGATACCCCACTTACAATAGTGTAATTGTATCCACTAACTTTTGATTCAAATTCAGATGAATTCTGGGCAAGCAGTATTGCTTTGGTCTGATTAAACAAAGATGAGAGTTGTCTGGTTTGCATTTCTAATTTATGCATACAATCTAAGAGGTCAAATGGAGTTGTGGAATTTACAGCGTTTGAGAAATATACTGTGGAATTGGTATAATTTTTCAAGAAGAATGTGGAACCGGTGGAATTTGAGAACGATAATTTGGAATTGCTAAAGTTTGAAAGTGATAATGTAGAATTACTAAAGCCTGAAAAAGACAGAACCGCATTATCAAAATTTGAAAAAGACGGAGACGAATTGCTAAAACCAGAAAGAGACAGTAGTGAGTTACTAAAACTTGAATTTCCGACTATAAATGGCAACACAAGAGATGGAGAGAGTTGAATGGGATTATCAATAGATTTTATTATATAAATTTGAGCAATATATCCTCCGCTGGTAACAAGTGTCAATGATTGTGCTGGATCAAGGGACTGGTGAGGTGTAAGGGTTCCTGAAATCCAAGAAGCATCTATCACATTCCCATTCTTGTCCAGAATATTAACAAGATATGTAAATGGCTGATTACTATTCTCACGATTTGTGATTTGGGCTGTTATTTGGATTTGTTGATTTGGATAGATTGATGTCAATGTGTTGCCAAGAGAATCTACCAATCTTGGATATCTAGAGTCCACAGTGCTTGGTGTAGAAGAATTTGTAGTCGTATTTGAAGTAGCATTATAGTTGAATGATAAATTGTTTTGTAGTGTTCCACCATATTCTACCATGATAGTATAATTTCCCGTTACTCTAAAAAGTGGGCCACCGGCTTTGATGACTGTAGAGAATGTACCATTACTTGTAACATTTGCTTGCACAATTTGAACAAAATTATGATTTGGATCAAGAATCAATAGTATTGCTGTTCCACCTTGGATAGGTGTATTCACAATACCAGAGAGAGAAACTGGCGTAATATTATAACTAATAGATCCTCCGCCCTCAACTACTATCGTTGTCGCAAGTGGTTGAGAAAGTGGCAATGGATTATCGATACTTTGTAAGACAAAGATTTCAGCAGTGTATGTACCAGACGTATGAGGTGTCCATGATTGTGCTGGAGTGAGTGTCTGATTGGCAGTCAATGTACCAGTAATCCAAGACAGTGATACTGTTACTCCATTTTGATCTTGGATTTGCACTAGATATGCAAATGGCTGATCCCTATTCTGATTGTTAGTCAAGTCAGCAGCGATTTGCATCTGCTGTCCTGCAATAACTGGACTTGTAATTGTATTACCAAACGAGTCAACGATTCTTGGGTCAGATGCCGATACTCTTTCAGGCGGAGGGACAATACCGACTAATGTTGTAGATGTCAATCTTAACTGATAAGCTGGTGTGTATGGAGCGGGCAGTGTTCTATCTTGGTATTCACCAGTGACTGTGTCACCTTCTGCTACGTGTAATCTGTTACCTGAAGACTGGAAGTTCGTTGTAAAGTACACTGTACCTTGGAAGATTCCAGTGTTTGATCCAGTTTCAGTCATGTTGAATTTGATACCGCCAGAATCAGAGTCAGACCAAGTATTTGTGTAAAACCTGTCTATTGCATTTGGATTGAGGTTCATGTCTGGATCTACTATTTGTAATACTCCTTGACCGTTAGACGGATAGCTTGATTCTAACCAAGTTACATTACCGACATTCCAATGAATTGGTGCGAAAGCAACAACCGTTTGGTTTAGAGTTTGAAACGATACAGATATTCCATCACTGTCTTGTGATGGAAGTAATCCATCATTTGGTCCAATTCCTGATGGTCCTGTACCTGTTGGCTCTGTACCTTGACCATCAATACCTCCTACACCCTTGATCAGCGGATTACCTGTTAGAGTGACATAACCGGTGAAGTTACCTGTATTGGGTCCTGTCTCTATTAACTTGTATTGTGATATGGTGTGACCTCTTGTCGATATTGTTATTTTGCTTGTTGTGGTGTTGCCAATTATATCGATTTTGGTTGGATCAAGATTTTGATCTGGTGCGATTACAGTTATGTTAACCCGGTTAGTCCACGTGTATGATGTTTTGTCTAGTTCAACTATATTTTGTATAGGCAGTACTTGGGCATTATTAATTACATAAGTTGTTGCATTAAGTCTTAATTGATCAGCTTGTGCATGTAGTGCAGGTAACGTTCTGTCGGTGTATTCTCCAATAATCGTGTTATTTCCTGAGGATATATGCAATCTGTTACCTGATGAAGTATCATTGGTAAAGTCGACCGTGCCTTGAAAGATTCCTGTATTTGATCCAGTTTCAGTCATCGGTATTAAGACACCTGCAAAATCAGAGTTTGACCAAACTGGAGTAAAGAACGAATTTGTAGCATTTGGATTGAGATGCATATCTGGATCGATTATCTGTAACACCTTACTGCTTGGTGTATGATCTGAAGGTAACCAAGTTACCTGACCAACATTCCATCTGATCATTGCTAGTGAACCAGTTGCATTATGGTCTTGAGTTTGAAATAAAACCGATATACCATCACTATCTTCTGCTGGCAATAATCCATCTGTTGGACCGATTCCAGATGGTCCAAGACCACTTGGATTAGTACCATTTCCATCAACACCGACAGGACCTTTTAGGGTTGGATCACCAGTAAGGGTAACATAACCAGTGAAGATTCCAGTATTTGGTCCTGTCTCCACTAACGCATAAGGTGAAATGGTATTACCTCGGTCAGATATTGTTATTTTGTTTGTGTCGTTATTGCCGATTGTTTCGATTTTGTTTGAATCAAGATTTTGATCTGGTGCGGTTACAGTAATTTTGACTATGTCAGTCCATGTGTATGGCGACTTGTCTAGCTCAACTATAGGTGTGATAGCTGCAGCATTATATGTTGAAAATGATGCGATACAGACCAACACAGCAAGTAATGAAAGAATGAAAATTTTGTTTATGTTTTCAACCTCTATATAATATTAACAAGTTGTATAAAAGATAATAATTAAAAAAGTTAGATTCATTCATAATTTTAGAATCAATTTGTGTTAGACCCTCTTACAGGTTTGAACTCTATTCGTCTATAAATTAACAGCAAACGAGTTTATCGACAAAGAGTAAAAATGGTTTACCCCCTTTTACACACAAAGATATGCTGTTGTCGTAAAACCTTACTTAGAGAATTTATCAGAGGATCTATTGAGTTGTGGGAACCGGTCAACGGCTGTAGCAGATTCGCCTCCTCCAATTATGTTTCCCGTCTTTGAATCAACAAAATATGTAAAAGAAAATATTTTCCAATTTCCAGACGTAATCCAAACAAATTGTTTAATTTTTTCCGGTTGTAAATATTTTTGATTATAATGATTTATTACTATTGTTTGATTAAATTTGATAGCATTATGGTTTTCATCTAAAGTATAAAGCAGAAAATGTGGAATATTGTCTGTGGTTGTGAGATATCTTAAAAATCCCAGAATTGCTCTAGTATCATAATGGTTTGTATCATTTCTAAATTTAATTACCCCATCAGAAGCTTGCTCTTCGGATACGAATTGGTTCATTGATAAATTCCAATTACGTTCTACAAGACGTTGTGCTGTTTCCTGACTTACACAAGCAGGAAATTCCTTCTCAGATTTTATTATAATGATAAAACTCTCTTTACATTGAATATCTTTAGCAGAAATTCCAGATTTGAATTGTTTTAATGGTAATGACATTGGTGGCTTTTCTACCGCAAGACATTCTTTTCCCTTCTCATAAGGGTCTGGGTGTACATCAAGTACCAATCCATATTCAATTTCAATTTCTTGAGTGTGACCCATCGGTACATCAAAGTGTAAAATTCTTCCATTGTCAGTAAACTGTTCATAATAATTAGTTGGCGTCTCTCCATCCAAGAATACAACTGAATGATCTGGTTTACAATTAGAATCTGCAACATACCATACTTTCTTTGGTATGTTTAGAGTAATAGAGCCATCTTTGTCCATAGAAAAATTGACAATTATCACAGGCAAGTTACCTTCGATGTGAATCCTGTCAATAGTACCTCCTTCTATTTGGTAAGTGATTTTTGGTTCAGAATTTTTAATATCGGCAAAAACACTTGGAGATAAAATAATTACAACTATTAGTGATATTATGATTATACAAAACAAGTAATTCATACGAGATTGTAATTTTGATCATATTTACGGATTCCAACAAATCATAACCTTCAGGTTCAGACCTGTAAGAATCCGTACTGCAATTTATCAGTAATCTCTAATAGCAATGTTATTTCATAACAAACACGAAAAGACTACATCTTTCAATAATTATAATTCTCAGTGGAATTCTTGTTATTACAAACAATCTGGCATTTGCCGATAATACGAATCAACACGTAATTATTGATGGAACTATTTCTCAAGAAGGCTGTAATGTCATAAATGGTACTATAACACAGGCAACTGACATACAAAACACAACAATCCAGTTATGTAATTATCATGACAAACACTTCAAATTGTCTGCAACAACCGGTTGTATCTTAGTCGGTGTTGGGAATACAAAAGATCCTGAAACAGGACACAAGTATGCATTTAATGTCATATGTGATGTACCAACTACATGTGGTCTAAAAAACTCATGGGGTGATCACAACATGGGTAATACGGATTATCTTGATGCAACATCAGTTAATGGAACTCATTTCATTATTACCACAAATTATGGATGGGGTGTGTGTGCATCAGAATCATACAATGAACAAGAAAAAAAAGCAACTATAATTGTAAACGGTTTGTGGGATAATGATACAGTTGTTAATGTACTAATTCCAAAAGTGCTTCTTGGAAATACATTGGTAACAGTGGATGAGAAGAAAATAACTCCTGATATCATCGATCATCACCCTTCTAATACCACTCTAGTTTGTCCATTGTGCTATTATGAGATGAATATGCATCTGCCTTTTTCATCTGCATCTAAAAAAATTGAGATTGGAGCCCAATCCATTCCTGATACTCCGCTAAAGCAATTCAAATCTGGAATTTCTGCTAAAGATATTCAATGTAAAGAAGGTCTTGTATTGATAACTAAAACATCAGACAATTTTCCAGCTTGTGTGAAAACACAAACAGCACAGAAGCTTGTTGAACGTGAATGGGGTTCTATGGTAATTCCCAATGGTTTATTCTATAATGGTACAGGAAGGTCTACTAAAGGAACAATGGTAGTGGATAACACAAACTACACTGTAAACTATAGAATTACGAATGCTACGATTCTAAATGTTAAGGAGGATGTGCAAGATAAAGGTCTGATGGTCTCGATAAAGGCAGATGACATGGGGGTGTTAACAATAACTATTCCAAGATTATTATTTAATTTTGATATTTCAGATGCACAATGGCAGAGTTGGCATATCCCTGGTCACTACTGGGCAACGAACGATGGCACACGCAACGAACAATTCCAAGAGATTAACACTACCTCAACCGACAGAACTTTTTTTATCCACTTTTCAAAGGGAACTAAAGAAATGGAAATTTTTAGACCACTGCCGCTCATATGTTTGTCTGGTAATACTATGATTGACACCCCAAATGGTGCTACGAACATAAAGGAATTAAAAGTTGGAATGCGTGTGTGGACATTAGACGATCATGGTTACAAACAGTCGGCAGTAATTTTGAAGACACAGAAAACCCAAGTACCTTCAATGCACACTATGGTTCACATTGTTTTAGTTGATGACAGAGAAGTATTTGCATCCGCCAAACATCCAACAGCAGATGGCAGATTAGTAGAAGTATTGAAAATTGGAGATATTCTTGATAATACAAAAATTAAAACCATTGAACTTATTTCGTACAATGAAAACTATACTTATGACATTTTGCCATCTGGTCCAACAGGATTCTATTGGGCTAATGGCATTCTAATTGGAAGCACCCTAAAGTAATAATGAAAATTATAATGAATTTGGAGAGAAGTGCGTAGTCTTGTATAGGACTACGAAGATTCCTGTTATCCAGCTGACGGATCTATAGACCCATAAATAAAATCAAACCATCAAATATCTAACTAACATGAATTACATGACTAAATGTATTACCGCCATCTGTACTTATCCTTAGAAATATTCCATGAATATCTCCTCCACTATCTCCTGCCAAATAGATCTTGTCACCTGACGATACTATCTGTAAATTTCTGATTCCAACATAATCTCCGTTGTCTTGATTTAGATCAATAGGAACACTGAAAGTTTGCCCGCCATCAATACTCGTTGTAAAAAATATTTGTTTATGAAAGACTGGTGTTGTTGAGCTCTGTTCCCAAATAGCATACAGTTCATTTTCAGATAATATTCCTACAGGAGAAAATGGAAGAGCCTCCTTAATGTATTGAGTAATATTGATTGTTTTATCAAAGGTGCTTCCACCATCAATGCTTTTTCTCAACACAATTTGCTCACCATTGGAATCATCACTGTTCCACTTTACGTAAACGCCATTTTGTCCATATGCAAGAAGTTGAGAAAACCATGTGCTTGCAGTTCCATTATTCAATTTTGTCATCTTATCAAAAGTGAGTCCTCCATCTATGCTTCTTGTAAAAAACAGATCATTTCTGGTCTTGTTAGCTCCTTCAACAAGAACATACACTTTATTACCTGATGCTGCAATTGATGCGTCTGATAGATAGATGCTACCGGTCAAATTTAGTACGCTGCTAAAGGTTTGACCATTGTCTGAACTTTTCCTAAAAAGTACACCAGTATACATGCCTTGGCTGATTTCCTTGCCTAGTCCAAGCGTGTAAATATTTTTGCCAGAAATTGCAAGTTTTAGAAAATTCCGATCAGAGTATGGCTCTCCATACAGGTCAACAGTTTTTCCAAACGAATTACCGTTATCAAAGCTTGACCTGAGGATAATGCCATTATTAATTGGATAACCGTTACTGTCTTTGTTTGCATTATACAATATAGCGTGCAAATCATTCTCATTGAGAAATATCGAGGTACCAGCTGAAATCCCATCACCATCCTTTAGTAGAGTGACATTGCCAAAGGTAATTCCGCCGTCAATACTTTTTCTGATAAAAGTGTGTCCACCTCCAAAATCATCCCATGTCAAGTATAATGTATTATTTTTTGCAACTATTGCTGGGTGATAGATAACATCATAACCACGAGTCAGATTAATTATTCTGTTAAAAGAGAATCCGTTATCAGTACTTGTTCTGAGCAGAACAGAATTATTTTTAGATGTTGAATTTTCTTGTTGCCATAACACATACACATGGTTTCCAGACACTGCCACTTGAGTGATAAAAGCTGTCGTTGAAGGAGGCTTAGATATCCCCCCAATAGGTAAATGTTCCTGTTGAAACGGCAATATTGGTTGTGCAGATTGTGAAAATACAATAAAAAATATTATCGTTAAAGCAACTCCAATCGGAAGCGCGATCAAAAGATGTAGAGTTTTCGTGTTTATTATGCGATAACATTGCTATTAGAGATTACTGATAATTTGGTGTTATGCTGGATCCTACAGAATCCATCCATCTTGATTAGCTTGACACCGTTGATGACTATCTTAATTTTAGTTCAATATCTTCCTAAATTCAACAATCCCACAGAAAGACTCTATGGTCTTACGTAGTCTCTATACAGATTACGAAGTGTTTTGTAATGTTTGAAAATACATTCAATCACTAAAGTTTGGTTCTAAAGATTCGAGTCTTGTAATCTTTGACCAAATTAGGTTTACAAAACTAATTTGTTCTTCCCAAATCTTTTTTTATTAAGAAAACAATTACTGTTATGTACGAAAAAATTAGCCATTCTTTAATGAAGATGGTGTTCGGTATGGTTATTGCATTAATTCTTATTCTTAATCTAATGTACCCTGCAAAGGTTCTTGCAGATAATAACATGACAGAATGGAATGTACAACATGTTATTGGTAAATTTCTAAATTCAAATCCAGCAAAACCAGATCAGATATTCAATTTCCAGTACAGAGTACTTAATGGCACACTTGAAACT
>JBOGQR010000052.1:0-10440 GCA_050749225.1 Nitrosopumilaceae archaeon
CAGAGGTGGTTGGAAAATACTATAGAGATCCCGATTCATTAATGCAAAAAATAGTGGGAGTTTAACTGGATTGCTTTCACTAAAAAAACTAGACCAAGCAGATTATGAGAAAAAACAAGGCAAAAAAATTGGAAGAGAGCTTCCGTATTTTATAACAATCGTGTCATTGCTTGCGGCAAGCGGCCTTGGGCCTTATACTATTTTACAAAAGATACGAGACATCAATCTCTTACCTATAATTCGTGGCGAGGCAATAAAAATTCTAAAAAGAATAGACATGTTGGGAGTAGATCCTCTCGTTGCACTCGCTCAAGCAAAGGACAAGCCTTCTTCAAGAGCCCTTGGAGAATTTCTTGGAGGATATGTATCTGCTATTCAAAGTGGTGGAAACATAGTCAATTATCTGAAAAGCAAAATGACAAGTTCATATGAAAGACTAGAGAATGAAGAGAAAGGATCTGTAGAGAAGATAAGTGGGATTGTACATGGCTGGCTATCTATGCAGATAGTTATTCTAGCTGTTTTCATTCTGATTGCGGCCATGGGTTCAAACCCGCTATCTGGCTCTGGCTCAACAACTTCGGATCCGCCATACCTGTTATTGATCTTTTCACCAGTAATGTCTCTCGTATTTATGAAAATAGTTCAGAAAATGAACTATTCTAATATTCAAGAAATAAAAGTTAAAAAAATACTCACATATGCCATACCTAGTCTTCTGATTGCAATAACATTGATTTCCAGTAATCTGTTTACCAATCTTCATGCAAATGCCTACATTTTGGGAGTTGCCCTAATTACATCATCAATCGGGCCTGCACTAAAATTTAAAAAAATCTATACCCGAAATCTTGATGCAGAATCTGCAACCCCACAAATTTTACGAGACATTACTGAGTCACGAAAGACTGGCATAGGACCTGAAAAATGTGTAATACACGCATGTAAGAGAAAAGACTTCAAATCATTTAACATAATAGCAAATGCAATTGCAAATAAACTTGAATGGGGAATGCCAATGCAAAATATTTTTGAAACCCTTCAAAAAGATATAAAGAATTTTCAAGTACTTATCAGTTTTAGAATATTATTTGAAATAATTACTTCAGGTGGTGGAAATGTAAGCACGCTTGACACATTGGCTGATACCAGTGAAAAAATTCACACAATTGCAAAAAACAAGCGTGATATGTTACAACCATATGTCATGGTTGGATTTATGTTAATTATAGTAACTGGGTTTACAACGTTATTGACCATAGACTCGTTTGCAGATATTAATGAGAAAAAAAATCTCGGGCATGAGTATATCGGACAAGCTCCGCAATCAAGTGCTCTACTTGATGTTGTTTCAATTGCGGTAGTAGTACAGTCATGGCTGGCAGGTATATTTATTGGCAAAATTACTAAAGGTGCCTATTCAGGAGGATTCATGTTTTCAATACTTCTTACTGTAATTACAATGATGTCAATAGGAATGATTCAACTTCATATTATCAACATAGGTTCTATCATCAAATCCTCCTAAGGTATGTCATTTAATGAGTCATACCGTTTCTTATATCTGAATTTAAGGCACAAAATATAGACATGAAAATAATACTTGGTATTGCAATATTATGTGTCATTATGTTTTCTGTAGGAGCTTATGGACAAACGCCTAGCGAATTAGGAGTCCGATTGATCCCAAGTAAGATAATGGAAAACACTGAGGGCATATTAGAAGTCTATTCCACAGGGGATAGTACTCAGAGTGTAGATCAATTGATTGCTACCTCATCTGATTCCTCAATAATCCAAATACTTGGAGTTGAACAAACCGAGAATCACTTTATAACAAATGTAAAGATCAAAGCAATAAGTGAAGGTACAACAAACATAGCACTTGCTGCCCCTGGATTTCAATCACAAGAGTTACCAATCACAGTATACAAGAATAGTAATACTCCTGCAAATCTCTTAATCAAAACGACTCCCACAACTTTTACAACTACCGGACCTAAGCAAGGATATGTTTCTGTAGAATTAACTAATAATGATGGATTTCCAATAAAAGCTACTGATGATACTATAATCACACTAACAACAACAAATAATGATGTGGTACAATTGAAAAATGATCAACTTACAATACCAAAGGGAGAATATTTTGGAATAGCGGAATTTCAGATAAACCACCAAGGAAGTGCTAAGATATCAGCTTCCTCGGCATCCATGCAAACTGTAAGCAGCACTGTGACTGTCAGTACAACTACACAAAAGCAAATAGTTCAAGTGTACGTTTTTCCTAAAAAAATTAATGCCTTTCAAGCTTCATATGCATATGCTATAGTCCAGTTACACGATTCATCAGGCAAACCAGTAATTGCAACAGATGATATTCCTGTTTCAATACAAGTTACAAACGCGGTTAAAACAGACTCGGTAAATACTAGCATACAAAATTCATTAATTCAAGCCAATGGACAGCTTGTAATTAAGAAAGGAACTTACTGGTCTTATGTTCCAGTTTCTGTAAACGCTGGAGTAAATGGTCTTTTTAATGTAACCATATCCACAAAAGGTTATCTAGTTTCTCAAGCAGCAAATCTTACTACTGTCACACAAGTATGTAATCCAATACTGCATGCTCCTTTTGTTTCTTGTACTGATGGCACATTGCTTGACGACAAGTCTGCCAAAGTAGACATACTTCCAATCTTAACAACTGGCCAAAATGAGCTTGTTGGGGTTATGCATTTGGAAGATAGTGACAATAATCCTGTTATTGCCAAATCTAGTTTGAGCATACCAATAGATTCATCAGATCCAAAAACACTTTCGGTAGATAATGTAGTTTTAGATCATGGATCCCAAGTAGGTCTTGTATATGGACATGCAACATTTTCTAACAATGTAACTCTAAATGTTGTTACCCAATACCCGCAATCCATTATTCCTGTCATATCTTCCACATCCTCAGATGCACTAAGCCTTGTTACAGATCCGCTGATTCCAAAAATACTCACACAAACCAACTTCCCGCTATCTCTCTATATGACTCAAAATGGCGCTATGACATATTTTCCAAAAGATTTGAACCCGATGATCTCACCAAAAGAGGCTATTCAAACAGAATCACATACACTTTCCAAGGGACAATCTGTAGTATTGTTAAATTCGAATTTATTGAAGACTGGCACTGCAAGCATATCTACCACAACACAAGATTATTCAAATAATCTTTCTATTGCAGGTTTTTCTTCCAAACCAGCTTCCATAGTGTTAGATTATCCAGATAAAATACTAGCTAATCTGAAAAATACTTTCTCAGTGGAAGTATTAGATGATCAAAATCTGCCAATATTTTTAACAAAAGACGTTGAATTCAAAATCGTCTCAAATAATCCAAATGTATTGAGTGTACCTGAGAGCGTTATAATTAAACAAGGAAGCTATTATTCATTTTTTGACGTAACAGCAAAAAATACCGGTACCTCGGAAATTTCAGTTCTAACAAGCGAACTTCCATTGGCAAAATTCAACATTGGTGTAACAAGTGTGACTCCTGACGTCACTTTGACTTCAAATGATTACGTGAATCCAAACTTTGAGCTTGATGCTACTGCAACAGCACAATACAAGAATGTTCCTTTGAATGGTATGAAAGTTGACTGGAATGTACAGGGAGCGACAATTAAAAACATGGATTCTACAACTGACAAAGACGGTAAGGCAAAAATCTCCGTGATTTCACAAGATCCAAATAAAGTTACAATTCAAGTAACTGTATCTGGTGGAATGTTTGGTACAACTTCGGCAAGTAAAGATATCAAAGTTAACCCGCCTTTGGCACCATCAACTCAAAACACTGATAATTCATTTAGCATTATGGGAGTAAATCCACTATTCATTATAGTTCCAGGTGTGGCAGCTGCAAGTGGAATAATTCTTAAAAAGAAAAACATGCTTGATGGGATTACAGAAAAAATGAATTTGGAAGAAAGACTCTCAGATATGAGAGAAAAACTTTCCACGTCACGAGACGATTAGCTATAGATTTAGAATTGATTTGCACTGTGATAGATGAGATAAAAATGCCTTTCCTACTTTTTCATTACGTGCAAGCATAAACAAAGAAAAAAATCCTTCAAAGAATATGGCTGCTCCCTGTATGATGGTTTGGTGGATGTATTCCAGAGTGGTAAAAACAACAGTAGCTGTAACTATAACTAGCACAACTGAATAATAGAGCGGATATTTTTTTGCCTTGGGATCATGAAATGAGAACGGGAATTTCACAATAATTTCCTCATTTACATTGTTATAAAGCACTCTGAAAATGAAAATCCCTAATAAAACCCTGTTCTAATTTTTAGAAAATACATGCAAATATAAAAAAAACCCATTTTTATGGTAAAAATTAGACTAAATTTGATACAATTATAATTAAAAACTTGATAAAATCTGCTTCAAATTAATAATTAATTTGCAAAAGTTTGCATTATTAAAATTAATTTGCATTTTTAATTTAATGCTTGCAAAATAATGGCGAGTAGTTTTTTATTATTCCCATATTTGGCAGACCAACGTTATATGTTTTAAAAAATTAATCAAAATAATGAAAACACTTCAAGTTTTTACTAGAGAAGAAAGGGTCTCGTACGGAGAGTTGTTTACTCAATACCTTTCAGATATTACACTTGAGGTAGAAGCAATCAAAATAAAATCCGTAAAAAATGACATAGAAGGAATCAATGCACATGTTTCAAGGATTAACGCTGCTCTATTAGCAATAGCGGATGCAAAGTTAGAACTTGCTGAAAGATATCAGTGATTAATAAAAAATACGAATTTTTGTATAATCAAATATAATTAATTATAATCTTCAAAAAACATATTTTAACAATTTTTATCAAACAAAACATGCGCTCAAGTTAATCACAAATAGTGTCTCAGCTTCAAATATTTCAGTCATATCGATAAATAAAGTTGAGATCTCATAATTTATTGTACAACTATGTGATTTCAATATGTTCGACGTTTCTTTTGATACATCTGGTTTGAGGATATTGTTAGCTCTGATAATGCTTGCAATAGCGTCAGTTTACGACATTTGGAAAAGAGGGATTAATGATATTTTATGGATAGCTTTTGGAATAGTTTCTGTTATTTTGATCTTTTTTGAGCCAGAAACATTACTTGCCCTTAAGGGAATAGGCATCTCATTGATTATCGCACCAATTGCACTTGTCATATGGCGAGTAGGCATGTTTGGGGGCGCAGATGCATTGGGACTGATAGTTTTAGCAGCACTAGCACCGCATGCAACATTTTCTCAAAACCTAATAACGCCTTTAACTACACTGACAAATGCCGCAATACTCTCAACTGCGCCCATATTTCTAAATCTTATTAGAAATTCCATTGCCATATTGCAACATCAAGATATTTTCCTAGGTTTTGAAGAAACAAAACTAAACAAGATAATTGCCATGTTTTTAGGCTATAGGGCAAAAAACCCAAAATACAGTTTTTCAATAGAAAAAACAGAAGGAAATCACAAAAAACTTGATTTTTCACTTAGAAATGTAGAGAGTGCAGAATTCGTTAATGATCAAAACACCTGGGTGACACCCGGAATACCATACATGATTTACATCACAGCAGGGTTTGTAGTTCAAATAATATTTGGCGATATCATCTTTAATATTGCAGGCATAAAAATTTCATAATCGTTTTCATTAGGCTTAAATTTGTAATTAAAAAATTGTCATATTTTCAAAAAAAATAATTAGGATGATTTGTTTTCTGTCATGTAATAATGTAATTCCGTATAACATTCTGTGCAATATTCCTGTTCACTAGTGTGCTCACAGTTGTATGTTTTTCTTGAATCTTGTCCGCATTTGGTGCATGTTGTCATTTAATCAATTAACTAGTGTCTTTGATTTTTTAATCTTGATGGCTCCGAGAATGACTATGATTACTCCTATGCCAATTACTGCACCAAACTCACCCATGCCTGAAAACTGGATAGATTTTCCCTGCAGTCCTAAAATCACTCCAACACCTACTATCATTAGTGCTCCACCGATAATTATCAGACCTCCCAGTCCTTTAGAAGGCTCTTTTCTAGTGATAAAAAATGATATTATCAACATGGCAGCTGGTATGATGCCAAACACAGTTCCTCTAGTCTTGACATCAGTATTGAGAAAAGCGGTACTCTGAGCTCCAAGGTTTTCTGTGGAGGCCATTATTGCATCAGCACCATAAATTACAAGCATGATTATTGATATAGCTGACATGATGATTGCTGCCTTTAGCGCCATGTTCTGCTGTCCTATTTACAATTAATAAACCTAGAGAATCAATACTATCTTTTTTGATCTGATAATTCTTATCTTGCAAATGTTTTAATTGTAAAAAACTTAGCATCTATCTGTGAAAGCTCTTATCTTGTCAGGTGGGATAGGAAAAAGACTAAAACCCATCACGGATTATGTTCCAAAACCACTCATTCCATTAAACAACATTCCAATAATAGAGTGGCAAATAAGGTATTTCAAAAAATTTGGGATAAAGGAGTTTGTTATTTGTACAGGTTACAAAAGTGATCAAATCATAAATTATCTAAAACCAAAAAAAATTGGGGCCAAAATAGATTTTTCTATTGAAAAAACATCACTTGGAACTGGGGGGGCAATAAAAAACGCAAGTAAATTTCTAGATGATGAAAACTTTTTTGTAATAAACGGGGATGTAATAACAGACCTTGATCCAATGAAATTAAAAACAAACCCTAATTCCATTGCGGTAATACCATTGAGAGTATCGTTTGGAATAGTCACTTTGAACAAAAACAAAGCCAAGATATTTGAAGAAAAACCAGAAATTTCAGATCGTTGGATGAATGCCGGAATATATTATTTATCAAAAGAAATTCTAAAACATCTCCCAAAAAAAGGAAACATTGAACATAGTACTTTTCCAATTCTTGCATCAAAGGGCTCACTTATTGCAGTAAAATATGAAAAGAATTTTTGGTATTCTATAGACTCTCATAAAGACATTGAAGAATGTGAAAATAAAATGAAATCATTAAACTATGAGAAATTTATATCCAAAAAATGAGACCTTATGAGAATTGCCTATAGCTTAGGCTCGTTATTATCTGTAGATGAGATACTAGATTGCTCTAAAGTTTTGTCAAAATACAATCCTGACTCTGTTTGGCTTCCTGAGACATGGGGGATGGAAGGATTTTCTATGATGACAGCAGTATCACAAATTGTCAAAAATTCAAAAATTGGCTCGTCAATAATTAACACCTACTCTAGAACACCATCACTTGTTGCAATGGGAGCAGCTACCCTTGATACACTTTCAAATGGCAGATTAATACTTGGATTGGGTACAAGCAGTGAGTCCATAGTTCAAGATTGGCACGGCCTTGAGTTTGAACAACCAGTACAGAGAATGCGAGAATATGTCGAAATAATTAGGTTGATAATGTCAGGAAACAAAGTAAACTATGACGGAAAATTATTTCACCTAAAAAATTTTACATTATTGATCAAACCCAAAAGAAAAGAAATTCCAATTTATCTGGCTGCCATAAACCAGAAAATGGTGGAATTGGCATGGGAAATAGCTGACGGTGTGATTTTTTACTTGAGACCAATCTCAGAACTTCAAAGCACAATTCAAAAAATGCAATCAAAAAGAAAAATCGATGTATCTAGTCAATTCATCACATGCATGTCTGAAGATGGCGAAAAAGCTTTAGACAGAGCAAAAAAAACTATTGCGTTCTATGTTTCAGTAGGAAAAATTTACAGAGAGTTTTTAGCAAAAAATGGATTTGCAAAAGAAACTAGAGAAATATATGATGAATATAAAAAATCAGGATTTCGTACAAACCACAAGCTAGTCTCCAATATCATGCTTGATTCACTAACAATTTGTGGTACCCCCGAAGAGTGCAAGAAAAAACTAGAAAGATTTGTAAAAACAGGCGTCTCACTACCGATAATACAGTTTAATCCAGTAGATGAGGTCGAAAAATCCTTTAAACTACTTGTTTCCACGCTATCAGGTAGAAAAAATTGAGAAGAGTTGGAATCGGAGGATTTGGCCTCACAAAATTCAACAAAGACGACGTTTCAATTGAATCATTAATGTTGTCGTCGATAAAGTCACTTTTTGACAACTCGACAAATTTAACCCAAAAGGACGTAGATGTTGTTCTTACATCAACTAATGACAATAGCAAGTATTTGGCAAACATAATGTCAGAGCTTGCTGGCATCTCTCCAAAGATATCGCACTCCGTTGAAAGCTTGTGCAATTCCGGTGCAAATAGTGTGATTTCTGCATTTTCATATATTGCTTCAGGTTTGGCAGATGTTGCTCTGGTAGTTGGTGCAGAAAAATTTGATAATCCAGGACTGGTTCTAGAATGGGACATGTCACGCGGCCAATACAAACATCCCGTATATTGGTCATCCATGTTTACAAAATCTCATATGAGAAAATACGGCACTACTATGGAAGATCTTGCCACTGTATCAGCTAAAAATCATAAAAATGCACTAGAAAACCCACATGCCTATTTTGATAAAGAATATTCCGTGGAAGAAATAATGCAATCAAAAAATATTACGGATGATGTTCGCATTTTGGATTGCTCTTTTCCATGTAACGGTTCTGCAGCAGTCTTGCTTGCATCAGAAGAACATATTAAAAAATTTACAGACTGTCCTGTTTGGCTGACTGGATTGGGTCAAAAAACAATCTCTGCAGGTTTTACTAAAAACGAGGATCTTACCAGCATGGAATCCACAAAATATGCAGCTAATGCAGCATATATGATGTCAAAAAAAGAACCTAAAGACATCGATGTTGCCGAAATCCATGATGCGTTTAGTATATGTGAAATTATAGAAGTAGAAGATTTGGGTTTTGCCAAAAAAGGAATGGGGAATCAATTTGTTAAAACCATGTATAGTACAAATGATAAGAAAGTTAACCCCAGGGGAGGATTGCTAGGGTCCGGCCATCCGTTAGGAGCTACTGGAATAGCTCAGGTTGTAGAAATTAGTCAACAGCTTCAAAACAAAGCAGGAAAACGTCAAGTAAAAGGTGCCAAAGTTGGTTTGGTTCAGAACATGTCAGCAGCTGCCACCTCTTCAACAGTTCTTATTTTTGAATCATGAACCGGTTTGAAAATGAACTAAAAAACGGTAAATTTGTTTGTAGTGAATGTTCTAAATGTAACAAACTTGTTTGGCCGCCTAGCGACTTTTGTAATGCGTGTTTTGGTACTGTAAAATGGAGACAAGTATCTAGAACGGGCAAACTAGTAGAATTCTCAAAGAAAGACGATACGATTTTTTGTATTGCAGAATTTGAAAACACAGTTAGGATTATGGGGGAATTGGAAACAGGGTTAAAAATTCCATTAATAGGGCAAGATATTGAGCTTGTAATATGTGGTTACGATAACAAAGAAAAATTCTTTTTTCAATTAAAATGAGAATGATATCTCTAATCTGTAATCTAAAAACTATAAATAAATTAAATTAATTCGCCTGTGGGTTACCAAGTCTACTGGATTTAGTGGTTTTTCCCTCCTTCTTGAATATCTTGATGTGACTATAGATACCAAACAAAAATAGAAGGTATGACCATATGAATAAAATGTCTACAGGGTGTCCGGAATAATACGAATTGTTTAGTGTAACATACTGAAATCCAGTGTCTCCTACCACTTCAAACAAAATTCCAACAAATAACAAAACCCATAGAAAGTTCACTTCTCCTCTAAAAAATAAATAAATTCCAATTATTGCAGGTACAAGAACTATGGCATCTCCAACTGGATAAATTGAACCTAGTATGATTGTAAACTTGTTTTCATCCGAATTGTTATTGACTGTCATATACAAATTAGGAATTAAAACAGATATTGCGACTAACGAAGCACAAACTATCAATTTTTTTGTAATTAATTTTTTGAATGGTTTTAGATAATATATTGTAAACAAAAATAAAAACGGATATCCTGCAAGATAAAATCCGTCTGCATAAGAAGGAAAAGGATTCAAATTGTATACAAATTCATAAATCGTCCACGTTGTCTCTGCAATGAACCATGAAATTGCGGTGCCTAAAAATAATAGCCACGCCTTTCCATGATGTCCTGCTCTTCGAAACCTTGTTGATATCATTATCGATAAAACAACTAGGGTTCCTGCAACTAGAATATCTGTAAAATCACTTGCTATTTTTGATACCTCTTTTCCAAAAAATGTTGCAACTAGTATGTATAAACCTGTTATAACAAGACAAGTAAGTAGTGATTTTTCCTCTAACAGCCTCTCAAAATTATTTTGCAAACTTACTCACTAATTGCAGTAACAAAAAGTTCTATTGGCTTTTGTGCCATACATTCAT
>JBOGQR010000053.1:0-10435 GCA_050749225.1 Nitrosopumilaceae archaeon
CTTATTCACAGCATGACTTGGGAATCAGGACAGAGATAGCACTAGGCACAAAGGACTTTAGCGGAAAGACAATCAATAGTGAAGTAGCAAATCAGATGTACAATCTGAGAAAATGGCAGACAAGAATTAGAGTGTCTTCTCCAAGGGAGAGGAGGCTTGCAAACATTTTATCAAAGATTGGAGAAACCTGTCAATCACTATCGTTGTCAAGAAACGTCATAGAAAGTGCATCAATGATATATAGAAATTTTGAAGGTCAGTTTGACGCAAAGGGCAAATCGGTATCATGCATGTCTGCAGCCACAATATACATGGCTTGCAAACAATGCGACGTAGTACGTTCCCTTGATGAAATATGCAAGGCAACGGGAAGCTCAAAAGATGAAAAAATGAATGTAAAACTGACTGCAAAATACTATAGAATGTTGGTCATGGAGCTTGGTTCCAGTACTGCGCCTGTTGTGACCCTAGACAAGTACATATCAAAAATAGCAAACCTGGCAAAGCTTGAGGTGCGAGTTGAGAGACTAGCTGCTGAGATTGCAGAAAAGACCCAAGACCACAGTCTTGCGGACGGAAAGGCTCCAAACGGATTGGCTGCTGCGTATCTTTACATAGCATCTACACTGCTTGGACAAAGCATTCTGCAAAGAGACGTCTCAAGTATTGCGGGAATAACCGAGGTAACCATAAGAAACAGATGCAAGGAAATTCTGACAACATACAAGATGAAAATCACATTACGACCTTCGTTAGCCAAAAACTAACCCTTCTCTTTTTATTTTATCACATGATTATACTGTAACGTATTGATCACATCCAGGTTTATTTGATTAATTTTGTAGCATGCCTATACAAGTCGTGCAGAGTTTTGCCGTCAAGTTCAGTTTTAGTTTCTAATGATTCATCTTTTTTCTTGTTAGCTTTAGCCATTGTATAGATGATCTTACAAATTAAACCATATAAAAATTCGCTTTTAGAATTTTATAATTTCAAAAATTGACAATCATGTTTTATCTTAATATATCGTATCCAAAGTAGAGAAAATATTGGATCTAAAGAAAAAATCTATTAACAAATTTGCCATCTTAATAATACTAATGATTTTGGTACCAGAAATAATAGGCCATGCATATTTTGACACTCAAAAACATCCCAAAAATTCTTCTGTTGTAGCAGCATTATCTCTGACTAGTAAAATGCACAGCACCTATTCAACCAAAAACATATCATGCCAATTAGCAATACAAAATGACACGTCAGAAAGTCATGTAACTAGGGCTGGCGGTTTGATAGGCCAGTTTGGCAACTACACCTGCAAATAATTTTTTTAATCATCTAAAATTAAATCTTGTTTGACGCTCTAAGATATGCACACATATCTTACAACGCTTGTTCTTGAAAAGATCACTTTCATTTACAAACCTGATGTTATTTCTATTTGTAATACTTACTGTATGACACCCACAGACAGTCTTCCAAGTTCCTTGTACGAGAAAGTGATTTTTGTGTGTTCCAGATGCTCGTCCCCTGGCATAGTAAAACCATCCAAAGTCAAGCACTGAATCCTTTGGCGCTTCTAGTGTCATGCTAGAGCAATTGTCAAACCCAGAATTGAAATACATTACGCAGAATTTCTACTAAATCTATAGCTTGTTTTTCGTGCCTTGTTTTTTTCTAATATATGAATCAAGAAAGCCAGCTATTACAGCCATAAAGAGTATGACGCCTGATTCTGCTATTCCTATAATGTCGTTTCCCACTATTGATACCATAATGCCAATTACTCCTATTGCCGCAAATGCAAACTGAAATAATCGTAATCGACTAGTCAACGGTCTACAAAATCGCCTGCTCTTAAAAAATCAATTGACTAATTCAGAAATCATACTAATTCTAGCATTTTAGAGCTTTTTGATAACATGCAAAGGCTTCATCGTATTTTTTTAATTTCGAAAGGGCATGAGCCTTGTAACCCCATGCAACCCTAGAATTTGGATTCATCCTAATTATTTCATCATAGCATTTTACGGCCTCATCAAACCTTTCTGAAGAACTCAGCTCATTTCCTTCGTAATACAGAGGATTGATTTGCTCAATTTGCATGTATTTGGTAATTTTCTTCTAGCGCATAATAGAATGAAGTAATCAAATAAAATTGCAATTTTTGTCATTAAATTTTTTAGTATTACTACGGCATTCCACTTGGGTTGTGAAGCATGTCTTGTTTTAACCTAAGGGCCCTGTAAATAATGGGAGCGTGATCAGCCTCGACATCAGTAGTGATGTAGAGAATATGTTCAGAATCCAGGGGCATTGTAATTCGCTTTAACTTTTCATATTCTACTAGTGCATACTTTCCTTTTCCTATCTTGTTTGAAACTTCGTTTCTAGATTTCCATGCGTTAATTGCTAGCTGCATTGATTTTTGGCTCTCTTCAGGCGTAAGAAGATTTTCTACACCGGTGCGGTGTCCGCTATACATAACCTTTCCACTCATATCAAAAATTGTAGCAAAACGAATTTTTGGATCCAGATCCATAACCTTTTCGTAGAGTAATTTGTAATCCGTAGTAAGTAGATCCTTCTGTAAATGATAAAGTTTTCTAGGAAAAAGAGATTGTATGAAATCTCTTGATGTTTACCAATCGCGTGTGTAATCTCCAGATAGCATATTCTGGATTCTTTCTATAATGTCTGCCTGACCTCCATCAACTCCCCATGTCACAAGAAGCATATGACTATCTCCCAGAGGCAGTGTCAGTCTTCTTAGGTTTTCATATACAGCCAAAACATATTTTCCTTTGCCAATTTTTGGCGCAAATTTATTGCGAGATTTCCAAGCGCTTACTGCATAATGAAGTGTTTCTCTAGTTTCATCTTCGTTTAGGAGCGGTGTTACTCCATCCCTAATTCTGGTTTGTACCTCCTTTCCTTCCATGTCACAGACAGTTGCATATCTGATGTGTTTGTCAGTATCCATTATCTGATCTAACAGTTTTTCAAAAACCATGGTATAGTATGGTGATACAATTAGAAAAGGATTGACTCTAAAAAATAACTCAGGTAGAATTTCACAAATATTGTCCAGTTAGAGGCAGCTAATTTTTCGTTGACTTATATATAGAAAAATCATTTAGGGATTTGATGGCAATACTGGAGATAAAGGACCTGCATGTTAGACGAGAAGGAAAAGAGATTCTCAAGGGAGTAAACCTGAAGACGGGTCCTGGCGAGGTTCATGCAATAATGGGTCCAAACGGTTCTGGCAAGAGCACGTTAGCATACACATTACTTGCACATCCAAAATACGAGGTCACAAGTGGTGACATTTTACTTGACGGTAAAAGTATTCTAGATCTAACTGCAGATGAAAGAGCAAAGAAGGGACTCTTCTTGGCGTTTCAATATCCAACCGAAGTATCTGGTGTAGGGTATTCACATTTTCTTAGAACTTCATACAATGCATTGAGTAAAGCACTAGGCAGTCAAAATCGTGAAGTCTTTTTGACAGTCAGAGAATTTCAAAATTATTTAAAAAAGAACCTTGACCAAGTGGGTCTAAAGCATGACTTTTTGTCAAGATACTTGAACGAGGGATTTTCAGGAGGAGAAAAAAAGAGATCAGAGGTTTTACAGATGGCAGTATTACAGCCAACAATTTCAATTTTAGACGAGCCTGACTCTGGACTCGATATTGACTCAGTTCAAGCAGTTGCAAAGGCAATTAACCAAGTTTCAAAAAAAGATGCAACCGTTATTGTTATTACTCACTATGCAAGAATTCTAAAATTCCTTGACAAGCTTGACTATGTACATGTCATGGGGCAGGGAAGAATAGTCAAAGATGGACCAAAAGAGCTTGCAGATGAATTAGAACAAAAAGGATATGCCTGGTTGGGAATTGAAGACCAACCAAATCCTGTCCAGTAAGAATCCAAATTAACATTTTGTGAAATGCAATGAAAATAGGCGACCCAGCTCCTGATTTTGAACTCCAATCAAATACGGGTGAAAAGGTAAGGCTCTCTTCTTTCTTTGGTAAGAAGAAGACTATCTTGTTTTTCTATGTTAAGGACAACACTCCTGGCTGCACTGCAGAGGTTACTGGGTTTAGGGACAATTACACAAAGATCTCAAAAGATTACGAGATACTTGGAATAAATAGTGACTCAAACGATTCCCATATGAATTTCAGCCAAAAGCACAAACTCCCGTTCAAGCTGCTATCAGACCCAGGAAAGAAGACAGCATCATTGTATGATGCAAAAGGAGCTCTTGGCATGTACACAAAACGAATAACATATCTAATCGGTCTTGATGGAAAAATAGAAAAAATAATCGAGGGGATGGGAGCAGGCCCACATCTTGAATTTGTTTCTAATCTTCAAGTATAGAATTATTTGCAATCTGTGCTGAGTATTACTCAAGTATTTACTATTAACAGAGTTTATCTTCTATCAGATATCTTTCACATTAATGAAAGCCAAGTTTAAGACAACCTGTTCTGAATGTGAGGCTTCGATCAAAGCAGGAAGCGAAATTTCAAAAGTTCCGTCTGGAAAATGGGTACACACGCACTGTGCTCCAGAATTAGAAGAGCTCCCATAGTTTCAATCAAATAACATCACAAGTATTATTACTAATTCAGACAAGACAACCAAAGACTAGCATTTCAGTTATATAATCAGAGTTTGAATTTCTCGTTGCAGAGGTACCGAAGCCCGGCCAACCGAGAAGGACTCAAGATCATGGCAATAGGAAATCCTTTCCCTTAGGGGTTCGGGGGTTCAAATCCCCCCCTCTGCATTTTTTAGCTTTTTTTGTCTTCTTTGCCTCTGCTTGCGGTTTGGCTCGTCAAACCCACGGTGATTTTCTCCCATGATACAATTCAAATTCTACATTAGAAAAATTTTTTCATCTATCAATATGGCATACATTAGATTACAGAATTGAAAAGTTTCTATGCTTTTACCATTTGGATCTCACGTACACTATGTTTGGATAGATCCTCATGAAGCATTGCGTAAGATTCGTCAGTAAAAGTCAGATTACATCTATAACATTTCCACGCTTTGCTGCTCACATTTTCATTACGTGAAAATAATTAATAAGTATATTGTACGATTCATCTAGTTTTTGGGATAATAGTGATCTAAATGAAATAACTTTGGAATTCTTTCCCCCTTTTGTATGGTTATTTGGGATTTTTTTCAAGCAAAATCACCTAAATGTGTTATCAGATGACAGACAATCCAAAGAAACGGTAGAAAAAAAGCTGAAATTTATAAAAGCCAAACCATTCCATAGTCCAACTTGCAGTCACTTGAAAGATTAAAAATCAAAATCCAAAAAATGATGGAAAAAAATGATTCAGCACATGACTTTGAACACATAATGAGGGTTTACAAAAATGCTCAAAAAATTGGAAAAAAAGAGAATGCAAACATGAAACTGGTTCTTGCAGCTGTTTTGTTACATGACATCATATCATTTCCAAAATCAGTCAAGAAATCAAAAACATCCTCGATAAAAAGTTCTATTGCATCAAAAAGAATTCTTCAAAATCACGGATATGATAAAGGCGAGATAAAAATAATATCTGATGCAATACGCGACCACAGCTTTTCACGCGGCATGGTTCCAAGTACCATTGAGGGAAAAATACTTCAGGATGCAGACAGGCTAGATGCGATAGGAGCAATAGGCATAGCTAGAACGTTTGCTGTAGGAGGTTCCGAAAGAAGACCATTTTACAACAAATCAGATCCTTTTTGTCAAAGAAGAAAGCCTGACGATAACAATTGGACTTTGGATCATTTTTACAAAAAACTCTTGCTTTTAGAAAAAAAAATGAATACAGATGCAGCAAAAAAAGAGGCAAGTCGCAGAACAAAAATAATGAAAAAATTTCTTGAAGATTTTAAAAAAGAGATCTAACCATAGTCGACATAGCGCTTGAATCTTTTTTCAATTTCGGGGTTTTTGCCAGCAAGAATATTTTCTATCTCTTCACCATATCTTCGTTTTACACGTATAGTCATGGATAGAAAGTCTCCTGACTTTGGGTAAGAATCAACTAGGACATCTAGCATTTTCAGATATTCAACAACTTTCTTTCTAAATTCTTCTTGTGTGGGCTCTCTAATTTTGTTCATGCGAAACCAGACTGTTGCCCAGCTTGCCCCTATCACATGCGGCAGCAAGTCAAAGGCACGGTCTATCTCAAAACCGTCGTCGTCTCTCATGTCCTATCCATTCATTGCCTTTGCAGCAATCTTGGAAAGATATGTAACTATCATGTCAGCACCAGCCCTCTTTATTGCAGTAAGAATTTCCATCGTGACCTCGCTTTCATTTATCCATCCTTGCATGGCTGCTGCCTTTATCAGTGCATATTCACCAGAAACACTATAGGCAGAAATAGGAACGTTGAATTTTTGTCTGGTCATTGCAATCAAATCAAGATATGCCAATGCAGGCTTTATCATTACAATATCAACCCCTTCTGCAATATCGGTTTCAACTTCTCTCATGGCTTCTTTTGGATTTGTATAAGGCAACTGGTAAGTCTTCCTGTCTCCAAACTGTGGCGCCGAGTGTGCCATGTCTTTGAATGGCGAATAGAGTGAAGAACGATGTTTTGCAGAGTGTGACATTATTGCAACATCGGCAAACCCTGCATCATCTAATCCATGTCGTATTGCCTTGACCTGTCCATCCATCATTGCAGAAGGCGATACCACATCAACACCAGCTTGTGCTTGACTTACAGCTACTTTTGCTAAAACATCCAAGCTAGAATCATTATCTATCTTGTCCCCTTTTACCAATCCGCAATGTCCCGAGCTTGTATATTGACAAAGACAGACATCAGACATTATTGCTATTTTGTTTCCAATATTTTTTTTAATATCAGAGACTGCCTTTTGTACAACTCCGTTTTGTGAAAATGCCGATGTACCTTTGTCATCTTTTATTGCCGGAATTCCAAATACCATAATTGCTGGGATCTTCAAATCAACAATAGAATTTACCTCGTCTACCACATCCTTGAGCGGAAGTCTATCAAATCCCGGCATTGATTCTCCCTGAATTTTTGATTTCAAGTCCTCCTGAACAAATATTGGGCAGATAAGATCTTTTGGAGAAAGTCTGACCTCTTCTAAAAGCTCGCGAATCTTGCCACTTTGTCGAAGGCGTCGCAGTCTTAGATTAGGAAAAGACATGTACAAAAAACACCATCTGCAAGCAATATAATCTGTTACTCTTTTATTTTATAATCAAAAAGTTTGCTAACTGTTTTTAGCAATTCAGAGTCACCTTGCTCTGTTGCTTTTCGCAGATTGTTCATTGGTGCAGATATTATGCCTTCCACTATTGCTTGAGTGAGTTGCTCAATTATTCGTATTTTTTGCTCATCAGTTTCTCCAAGCATCTGTAATGCCTTTTTGAGTTCCTTGAGTCTCACCTGATCAATGTCTTTGAAGACGTTCTTTACTACTGGTTCTACTTCCAATCTCTTCATTACCGCCTCTACAATTGGTATCTCTTCGTTAATTATTTTTTCGGCTGATGAGACTATGCCTATCCTGGTTCGCATGTTTTTGTCTACCATTTCTGCAATCTGGTCAAGATTCATCATCTTTATTCTCTTTATTGTAGAAACTCTTTCATCGACTGTTCTTGGATTTGATAAATCCATTATCATCATCCCGGTCTTTTTGGAAGTCATTGCCTCCTTTATCCTATCATATGTTACAAGAAAATATGGTGCCACTGTTGCCACAAATAATACATCAACTTTGTCAAAGTTAGAAATCGCATTTTCGAACTTGATTGGATTTCCTCCAACTGTTTCTGCAAATGACTGTGCCCTGTCATATGTCCTGCTTGTTACAAAAAATTCAATGTTTCTTTTTTTAAGAGATTTTGCAACAAGGCTAGCTGCTTCTCCTGTTCCAATAAGCAAGATGTGTTTTGATTTTAGATCATCAATATTTTCTTCGGCTAGCTTGACTGCCATAGAACCTATAGATATGCTCCCACGACCAATTCCTGTAGAATGTCTTACGCGGGAGCCAACACGAATTGCCTTCTCAAAAAGCGTGTTAAGATTATTTCCTGAAGCCTTTAGTTCTCGTGCAGTCGTAATGGATTCTTTTATTTGCCCAAGTATCTGTTCTTCTCCAACAACAAGTGAATCAAGCCCGGACGTTAATTTTAAAAGGTGTTCAAAGGCATCTGTTCCTTCACTTATCTCCAAGTTTTCCTTGAATGCGTTTTCCTCAAGGCCTGCTACAGATGCCCATGTCTTTTTTATTCTTTCAATGTCTTTTGCATTTCCTACTCCAAAAAGTTCTACTCGATTACATGTTTGTAGTATTACACATTCTTGCAATCCAGAATATTCCAGAAATGACGAATACGCGGAATCCACATCCCTAAAAGTAAACCTTTCAAGCATATGAATTGGAGATCTACGAAAAGTTATTCTGGCATTAATGATATTAGTTATTTTAAATCACCTAGCATTTTCATTACCCTCATCTTTGCATTTTTAAAATTTCCTTCTTTTATTAACTGTTTAACATGATTATCATTCATAACGCTGTAGAGGAACTTTTTTCTCTCCAGAAAAGTATCAAGTTTGGTTTTGGCAGCGTTTCGCGCAAAGTCTTGTAGTTTTATCTGATAAATGTCGTCTTTTTTAATTATTTTTTTAAACACCTCTTCTGCTTGCATCCGTATCTTTCTTGCCATAGCTGGACTCCTTCCTCCAGTTGAGACTGCTATCTGCACGGTATCTTCTATGTTTATTACAGAACCAAAGGCAAAATCACTTACTGCAGGATCATCTGCAGCATAGGCATAGCATCGCATCTTTTTTGCTTGTTCTACAATTTTTCTGTTCAATTCCCTGTCATCAGTTGTTGCCATCACCATAAACGGTTTGTATTTTTTTAAAAAATTTGCATTTTGTAATTTCATTTTTTTAAAAGTGATCTTTTTTTGTTTAACATATCTTTCTATTTCCTTGTTTGTTTCATCGCTTATAACTAAAATTTTGCAATCTTGGGTCAATAAAGCATTGACTTTTTTTAGTCCCTCGTTACCTCCTCCCACAACCAGCACCAAATTTCCTTTTAGGTTCAGGTCAACTATCAATGATTTGGGATCGACGTTGCATGTTATTTATAGATTGCATGAAAATCTCGGTAACGTTTTTAATTGAATAAGGCCCGGGTCTATTATTCATGGATAAACTCGATAAAGAGATTTTAAATGAAATCCAATGGACGTTTCCGCTAGTTCCTAAACCATACACCCAAATCGCTAAAAAATTTGAATTATCAGACGAGGGATTGATGCAACGACTGCAAGATATGAAAAAAATCGGGGTAATCAGACAGATGAGCGCCATCTTTGATACAAGAAAACTAGGTTACAAAAGTGCACTAGTTGCAATGGCAATAGAGCCAGAAAACCTAGATCATGTTGCAAACCAGATTAACAAGCATCCAGGCGTTAGTCATAATTATGAAAGAAACCACGAGTACAATCTTTGGTTCACACTTGCAGTTCCTCCTGGCTCTGATCTGAAGACTGAGATTGACAAGTTTTCAAAATTACCTGGAATAAAAAAGACCAGACTACTTCCAACAATAAAACTTTTCAAGATTGGAGTAAAGTTAGACATGATAGACGAGAAAAAAGCTGAAGTCAAGCCAACTGAAGAAAAGAAAAAAATTCTCGAGGTAAAATTTGTTGCAACAGAAGAAGATAAAAAATACATACGTGAGCTGCAAAAAGATTTAGAACTTGTAGAAAGACCATTTTTAAAATCAGCCCAAAATTTGGGCATAACAGAAGAACAGCTACTTGAAAAAGCAAAATATTATGAAGAGATTGGAGTCATGCGTAGATTTGCAGCCATTCTCAGACACAGGGAGGCAGGATTTGTGGCAAATGGCATGATAGTATGGAAGGTTCCCACAGAAAGAATAGCAGAAGTAGGAGAAAAACTAGGCGCATTTCCGCAGATAAGTCATTGTTATGAAAGACCAGTATACCAAGACTGGCCGTACAACGTATTTTCCATGGTACATTGCAAGTCATTTGATGATGCCGAAGTTGTTGCAAAAGAAATTCAAAAGCATGTAAATGTTGCCGAATACAAGATCCTTTTTAGCTCGCGTGAATTCAAAAAGACTAGAGTCGAATATTTCGTGGAACATGAGTTCAAGATAGAAGATCCCATCACAGTATAGATTAGATCAATAAAAAATTGTGAGAATGTTTTAAGATAACAACATAATATCGCATAGAGATTATGCAGTTTGTGCTGATGCTTTTAATTCGTATGCAGGCCACTGGCTAAACAGTGTGGTTATCTCATTTACATCAGATGAACTAAGATACTTTCCGTCAGCCA
>JBOGQR010000054.1:0-10079 GCA_050749225.1 Nitrosopumilaceae archaeon
TAAAGATTACAAGCTTAGTGTTCCGAATTTTATAATTTGGCAAATAACAAAAGTTTTGCTCTTTGGAGCATTCTTTGCAAATCTTATGTTTGGTTTTGCAGTTTCATATATGCTACAAGGAAATGACCTTGGTGTCCAAAGCATATGGGGATTGTTTTCACTTCCATTTACAACACCTCCAACAGATCCTTCATATTCATTAGACAAAGTTGCTCCAATGGTTCCAACCCTTACTATTTTAGTTCCACCAATTCTTGCTGCAATTGGTTTACGCCTTGTACTTTATGTTGGATTACACAACATCATTAGAATAATCATAAGTTATGTCCAAGATGCATCAAAAGGCAAACCAAAATTCCTTGATTATATTGCAACGATAGAGGGTCTAATTGGTATTGGAATACTTTGGGCTGGCATAAACATGTTTTTTACGGATCAAATAGATTACAATACAAGATATGCAATAGGCGGTACTCTTGCTGTAGGATTTTCTTTAATTGCATTTTATTTTATTGATAAATTCAAATCCAAAGTAATCATACATCCTTCAAAACGGGATGTCTACATCCACATACTGACAATAATTACAATTGCGGTAATTGCAGGTTTGATAATGGCTGTCAATAACAGCATTGCAGATGCAAAAAAAATAGAATACCTAGGTCCTTACAAAGCTCAACAAATTGGTATCAATCGATATCTGGGCCAGCTTGATCAAATCCAAATTACATCTCATGAAGTCAAACAAAGTTCTTCCATTCAACCTACAGATATTCCAAACTATGTAATGCAAAACAACGCTCTCCTAAGCAAGATAAGAGTTTGGGACTCTGATGGGGCTTTTGCGAAAATTAAACCTGAAATTGGACTTATACCGTATGTAGATTTTGAAAACAACGACATTTTGAGATTCAATGACACGCTTTATTGGACAGCTTCAGTGAAACCAATTCTTCCATCATCTGTAACTCAAGAAAATACTTGGTATAACCAACATCTTGTTTATACCCATGTTGACAACGGATTTCTGGCATTAGATGCAAGTAATGGAACAATAGTGGACAGTAGTAATCTCTTCAAACAAAGAGTGATGTACTATGGGGAGGGAGGTCTTTTTGCAGAAACATGGGCTGCATATCCAGATAATAGAGGTACAAACAGTGCTGAACTAAATAATGCATCATATAATGGAAAAGGTGGAATAGATGTATCTCCTCCTATAAGCCAAATTTTTGAACCAAACTTTTTCCTTTCTTATCCAACAGAACCAATTCATATCATTCGATATAGGGATATTCATGATAGAATGCAATTATTGTATCCGTATTTCCAGTACAACCTATTTGGGAAGAATGTAGACGTTTTACCTGTTACTGATGGTAAAAAGACATACTGGCTTGTTCCACTAATTGTGGGTTTTGAAACAAAAAATGTCCCTTGGTCAGTAAGTAACCCCTATCTTAGACTTGTTGGTTATGCATTATTGGATACCTACAACGGTAACGTTACTCTGATAAAAACCGGGGATGATTTCTTTACAAAAATGTTTGTAAGCGAATATGGAAATAATTTTATAGACACACCTTCATGGCTTCAGAAACAACTTCGATATCCAGAGGAGTTATTCAATTGGAAAGTAGACATGTTTAACATGTATCATGTTACAGACACTTCTACATTCATACAAGCAAAAGACTTCTATGAAGTTCCAGATGGACTTGGAACTTATTATGTAGAGGCAAAACCTCCAGGATATGATAAAACATCATTTATAGGAATTCTTTCACTTGAGTTACAAGGATCACAGGGAAGAAACCTTGCAGGTTTTATGACTGTTCAAAATGACATTCCTAACTTGGGTAAGATGCAATTTTATCAAGTTCCCTTAGATTCTAAGACAAAACTTCTTGGCCCATCAGCAGTACGTGAAGCACTATCCAAGGATCCTGACTTTGCTCAATTACAGACATTACTTCGAAATCCAAGGATTGGAGATAACATTCTGTACAGAATAGGTAATGATGATGTTTACTTTATTCCAATCTATACTGCAGGTTCTGCTGGAGTTGTCACACAACTTGGAACAATTGCTGCTGTTGGTGCCGCATTTGATGGGGAATATCATGTAGGGATGGGAACTACAACACAACAAGCCTTTACGGCATATCTTGCTAAACTCAGCGGAGTTGCTCCGTCAAATGTTACAAGTGCTTTGCAGCTAGATCAAGCAAGCAGGATTGCTACACTAAAATCTGTATTAGAAGCAGATGATTTAAAAATTGTTAGTCCCACATCTATACAATTACCGCTTTCATTTGAAGAGGGTAAGACTTCCTTCTTGCAGCAATCTGATCTGGACAATACAAAGAAACTAATCTCAACTTTCTTGAAGGACTTTGTCCAGCCAAGAAGTGACAGGATAATTTTCTGGGAAGAAAATAGCACAGTAAAGCTAGGTACAATTGTGGTTGTAGATAATGTACCAGAATTACATTATATCTCAATTGAGGTAGGTTAGTTGCTTTTAGTTGTAGATAA
Source organism: Nitrosopumilaceae archaeon (assembly GCA_050749225.1). Taxonomy (GTDB): domain Archaea; phylum Thermoproteota; class Nitrososphaeria; order Nitrososphaerales; family Nitrosopumilaceae; genus TA-20. The sequence continues at coordinate 2,539 of JBOGQR010000054.1, forward strand.
TGGTTCTGTCTACACCAAATCACTTTTGGATTTTCTAATACACAAAAAAATAACCTTTAACACACTACCTTTTGATAAAGTGATTCTTTCAGAGCTTCACAAGTATTCATCAATAATCCTCTCTGGAAGAACAATAAACATTGCTTTGATGAATGCCACTAACTCTAAAATAATAAGACATGCTGTTTTGGAAAAAACTCCACTTCTTGGAATCTGTTATGGTGCAGAAATTCTTGCACTCACACTTGGAGGTACAATTAAGAAAATGGACAAATCACACAATGGAATCCAAGAAATTGAAGTCTTACAACCAAATCCCATATGCAAGAATAAAATTAAGGTTTTTGAGAGTCATTCTTACCTGGTTTCAAAACTTGACAGTTGTTTTGAGCAAATTGCAAAATCTGGCTATTGCAAATATGAAATATTCCAATATGCAAATCATAAAATCTTTGGAACTCAATTTCATCCAGAAATGAGTGATGATGGAAAGCTTCTCCTAGAAAAATTCATCACTATTCAACAGTTTTAATATTGTAAATTTATGGTGAGTTATAATGGAATCTAATCATGTTCTTTCATTACCAATTGTAAAAGAGGAAAACATTTGTTTGCCTCTTGTAATAACTGTAGTATCCAAGTATTGGGGAATAGATCTTCCTTTTTCCGAAGCTAAAGAGATTGCAAAAAAATACCCTAACATGAAAGGTAGTATAATGATGGAGGGAATTGAGCTTGCAGAACGACACGGACTTGCTAGTTTGATCTTAAATTCTACAATTAAAGAATTAAAAAAATTAATTGATATGGGAATTCCACCAATAGTTATCCTTCCAGGAATACGTGATACCGTACAGCATGCATCTCTTATTTTAGGATATGATGATATTGAAAAAACAATATTACATTATTTTCCTGAACCTGATAAAATTGGGGCAATTCCAGAAAAAAAATTTGATGAACAATGGTCTGAGGATGATAAGATCTTACTTGTTTTAGTTCCAACTGATATACTTTCAGAAATTAATTTAGAAAATAAAAAAGAAAAATCAAATAGACTTTGTTTTAATGCTGAGAAATTACGCCTACAAGGAAAATTTGCAGACGCTATAACTACATTACAAAAAGCACTTGAAATAAACCCATCCAACTCTACTGCATGCTGTTTGCTTGGTGGAATGCTAAATGATCAAAATTCTTCTGACGCTGTGCAATATTATCAAAGAAGTATCGCATTAAATTCTAGGTGTTATCTTGCATATAGAGGCTTGGGTAATTTTTATCTAAAATCAAAGGATTATTTTAATGCAGAAAAATATTATACGAAAGCAATTGAAATAAATCAAAATAGGTTTGGCCCAATTTATAAAAATCGTGGTTTGGTAAGACTAGAACAAAACAAAAAATCGGAAGCTAAAAATGACTTTGAAAAATATTTGGAACAAATGCCAAATGCCGCTGATAAAATGGGAATATTAGAGGTTTTAAAAGAATTATAGTATTTGGAAAGGTTTTACAATACTTTAAAGAATAAAGTAACATGGATTGCATTTTTTGTAAGATAGTAGAGGGGAAGATTCCATCAAGGAAAATAACTGAAACTGAGAAATCATTGGCATTTTTGGATGCATTTCCACTAACAAAAGGACATACACTGGTTATTCCAAAAAAACACTACGTCAAAATTCAGGAAATGAGCAAAGAGGATAACTCGGATCTATTTGAGGTTGTAAGAATTTTAGCAGGAAAAATGGAACACCTTGCCCCATCTTCACTTGTAGCTATTCATAATGGTAAAGAAAGCGGACAGGATGTTCCTCATGTTCATGTGCATATAATTCCACGTAATATAGGTGACTCTGTAGGACCAGTTCATAGTATGTTTAGCAAAAAACCAAAACTTACAAATGATGAATTTAACAACATTGCAGAAAAAATTACTAAATAAAACCCAATTTATTAAATTTATTACCATTTTCATTATATGTAAAAACTTTAAATTTTACTTTAAACATTATAAAATCATAGCGTATTCATCACAAAATAATATTGCTGTTGCAACAATTCAGGGACGTTATTATTTCAAATTTGTAAAGATGTTACAATTTTTACAAATGAATTATGATTCAATATTACCTAATGAAATAGATCGTACAGACAAAAGACTTATTCTTACTACTATGCAGGAAGCATCTAAAATTGCAAGTAATTTTGTTTTATGCGCAGAAGAATTTGATGCAGATCCTACTGTAATAAAAGGACTGATAACACAAAAACTTGAAGCTGGTTATCATGAATGTACATTGGTTTTAGGAATTGATCCAGGTAACAGAATAGGACTTTCAGTTTTTTACTATCAAAACGAAATTGAAAGCTCAACATATACATCACTTGATGAATTAATATTCCATATAGTTAGAATCTTGGCCGGATTGAAAGCCGATAGAAAAATTGTTAAAATAGGAAATGGAAATATGAAAATAGCTCGTCATATAATTGATAGATTAAATCTTAGTTTTTGTTCACATTTTGAATTAGAATTTGTAGATGAGCGAAAGACTTCACTAAAAATTAAAAATCATAACAAAAGAGGAGAACGTGATAAAATGTCTGCAAGGTATATTACACAAAGGGATGGATACAGACACTTAATTTTACCACTTTCAAGAACTGGCTAAAACATTATGTAAAAATTAGTCAATGTATAAAAAATCCTTATATAATAGTTCTAAAAATTTGTCATAAAAATTGAAATTTTTCATGTTTTTAAAAACCATACATATTTATATCGCTTTTTCATTTTTTCCTGAAAACTCTAGAACCAGTCAAGAGGAACTGATATAATTTTTACAATAAATTTCTTAATTTGATATAGAAAATTCTGATCCACGCTTAAATACCTAGTAATACTATAATAAATTACAAGGAATAGTGACTGAAGAAAAATGACATGTAAAGGAATATGCACAAGATACAAGGCACAAAAGCCAGTAGGTACGGGCCGTTATGCGTCAGGACAGAAGAGATGCCAGATTTGTGAAATTTTCATAAAATGGGAAGGTCTCTGGTGTCCATGCTGCGGATACAGACTTAGAACAAAACCAAGAAACCTAAAATATAAAGCGAAATTGCGTGCTAGAGTTGAAGCTGACTCTCAACTAGAATCTGTTGCTGTAAAGGCTGCAGAAGTAGAAGAGATTGAGGTAGAGGTAGTAACACCAAAAAAGGCTACAAAAAAGGCTAAAACGGCAAAAGTTTCTAAAAAGGTAGCGATCGAGCCGGTAGCAATAAAGGCGTAGCTGACGTAGATTATTGATGTCCCAAGTCGGTTATAAGAAAAAAACCGTCAAAGTGGATAATCGAGAATTCCTGGTTCAGGTAGTTCCCTTTGATAATGGAAATTTTATCTCAATAACTGAAGGAAAAGAAAAGATTGGTGCTATGATAGTGTCAATTGGCTCTGGAACTCGTATTAGTACAGCTACTGTGATCCCATCAAAATCGGATTCATTTTTTTTGAAAATGGTTTCTGAACGATTGGCGTCTATTATAAACGGAATCTGTGTTGCATCACTTAACATACAAAAAGAACTTGGTTTAGAATCCATGAAAGTGCTTATGAACGAAATAATGGAGATTGTAAAATAATGACTGATTTACGGGCTTATCTTAACCAGATAAAAAAACTAAACGAATTATCTATTGTAAAAAAGAAAGTGTCTACAAAATATGAGATCGCCGCTGTTACTGCAAAAATAGACGGTGGCAATGCAATTTTATTTGAAAATATAAAAGAAAATAAATTTCGGTTAGTAGCAAATTTAGTTGGTACTAGGGCACGATTTGCCAAAGCAGTAAATGCGAAAGAATCTGACATTCACCAAAAGATAATCTTTGCAATTAAAGGTGCAAAAAAACCAAAGATTGTTTCAGATGCCAAATTTATGGAAAATAGATCAAAGGACTTGTCCATCTTACCAATCGTACAACACTTTGAAAAAGAACCAGCGCCTTTTATTACCTCTTCTATAATTTATACACAAAACCAAGAAACTAGGACACAAAATTCATCCTTTCATAGATTGATGCCTCTTGATAAAACTCATTTTTCTGTGAGAATGGTAGAAGGAAGGCATTTGCATCGTACATTTGTACGTTCCAAAGAGCATGGTGAGGATCTAAGAGTAGCAATAACTATTGGTGTACATCCTGCAATCTCCATAGCTGGTGCATATCAAGCAGACTGGGGAAAAGATGAATTAGAAATAGCAAATGCAATTTTAGAAAATAAACTGACCTTAGCTAAGACACCATATTCTGGTGTCAAAGTACCATCTAATGCTGAAATAGTTATGGAAGGAAAAATTCTACAAGATAAAACTCACAAGGAATGGATGGTTGAGATGCTTAGGACTTATGATTTTAAAAGGGAGCAGCCAGTTTTTGAACTAGAAAATCTATACTATCGAAACAATCCAATTTTTCATGATATTCTTTCTGGTTATTCAGAACATCGATTGTTAATGGGGATGCCAATTGAAGCTAAACTAAACCGTGATGTTCGAAAAGAATTTCCTAGGACAAAAAAAGTTGTTATGAGTGATGGTGGTTGCAACTGGCTACATGCAGTTGTACAAATTTCAAAAAAGAAAGATTCTGATGCAAAAAAAGTAATTGAAAAAACTTTTGCAGCACATAGGTCATTGAAAATGGTAACAGTAGTAGATTATGATATTGATCCAGCTAATGCAGTTAGTGTAGAATACGCAATGGCTACCAGATTCCAAGCAGACAAAAACTTGGTAATTATAGAAAAAGTTAGAGGATCCAGCTTGGACCCATCAAGTGATCAAAAAAACCTGCTTACTGCAAAACTTGGAATTGATGCAACAAGACCTCTTTTCAAAAGACCAGAAGGGTTTGAAATAGCAAAAATTCCAGGAAAAGATCAAGTCTCATTGAAAGATTATCTAAAATAGATAATCTCGTAAAATTGCCTAGTTTTGACTAGTTAATGGATGGAACCTATCATTAATGCAATAAACAATATTGCAAGATAGGGACTAGAAAATTTGAATAGTGTCCAAGATGTCTTTTCTGATGGTTTAGTTAAAACCCAAATGCTGAGAATTAACATTATTGCACCTGAAACTATTGCGGTATACAAATAAACATCATTTACTATTTTCTCTCCATTATTTGTAAGAAAGAATGGAATGATGCTAAAGAGAACCATCATGAGTGTTGTTCCAGCTATTACTCTAACAGATGTCTTTTCTGATTGTACTGCAGTGAGCATTGGCACATTTACTTTGTTGTAATCCTCTTTGAAATGCAACGTAAGTGCCCATATGTGCATGGGGATCCAGACGAACACTAGTCCAGCCATTACTAATCCAAGATCCCACAAACCATGAGTAGTCACCACCACATATCCAATCATTGCTGGTGCTCCTCCTGAAAATCCGCCTAAAACTATGTTAGTTCTACTTTTTCGTTTTAGTAAATGACTGTAAACTATAATGTTGTCTGCTAATCCAAATGCCATAAAAATTCCGGCCCATATGCCATTCCAAAAAGAGCTAGTAAAAGAAATGGAAAATGAGCATACAAGAGAAATTACTGCAAGAATTAAACCAAAATTTCTTGCCTTTTCAGCAGGAAAAATTCTTCTACTTGGAATTGGTCTATTTTTTGTTCTTTCCATAACAGCATCAATGTCTCTATCATGATAGTTAGTCAACGTATTAGCTGCAGCTGATCCTGCAGCAACACCACCTAACATCAAAGCCCATGTGGCAAGAGAAATTTCAATATGATAAATATTTGACGCAGTAACAGCTGCACCAAATGCAGTAAAAACTAAAAGATACCAAATTTTTGGTTTGGTTAATTCGTAGTATACCTTAATTCTTGAGCTTGCCTTTGTGGTTAACACTCTCTCCCCTCTTTTTTGATCTTTTTTAGTTATTTATAGGTTGAATAAACTCCTACTTTACTGGCTTATAGGGCATAGGCTTGGTTGTTCTTTTCATCTCAATAAAACTCTCAGAACGTTGTACCCCTTGAATCCGACCTAATTTCTCTGAAATCAATCTATGCATCTCATCCAAATTCTTTGCATACATTGTAACCAAAATATCAAACCTACCAGTGACCTCAGAAATCTCTCTTACCTCAGGTACCTTGAATAATTCCTCAATAACATGATCACGAAGCTTAGAATCCATGTTTATTCCAGTCAAAGCCTTTACTGTGTATCCTAACTCTCTATCATTTACAACTATTGTAAATCGCTCGATAAGTTTTCTTTTTATTAATCTCTTAATTCTGCTATATACTACAGATGAGTTGACGTTGATCTTTTTTGATATGCGTGGTACTGAAATATTTGCATCTGCAGCAAGTTCAGATAGAATTGTCATATCTAAATCATCTACTTTTGCCATTTAAAATACCAATTATTCTGAATAAATGGATCTTAATAAAGGTATTATTACAATTTTTCTAAAAATTTTTCATCATTTTATATGAGGCCCTTTTTGTAGAGCATCTCAGCTAAAAGCACAGCACCTTTTGCAGAACCCATTTTTTCATTATGGGAAAATAACACATACTTTATACCATTTTCAAAAACTGTATCCTCACGTAATCTTCCTACAACAGTAGACATGCCTCCATCTACCTCTCTATCTAATCTTGGTTGAGGCCTAGTAGGATCATCATTTACTACAAGATAATTTTTTGGCGCAGATGGAAGTCCAATTACACTAACTTTACTTGAAAAGTCTTGCATTGCTTTTTTGACGGTGTCGGGATCGGCATGTTTTGAAGTTTCAACAAAGACCGTCTCAGTATGACCATCTATTACAGGAACTCTAGTACACGTACAACTAACTTTAAAGTTTGCAGAATTTATTTTTCCATCTGAAAATTTACCAAGAATTTTTCCTGTTTCTATTCTTACCTTGTCTTCTTCTTTTGGTATGTAAGGAATTATGTTATCTGTAATATCTAAAGCAGAAACACCTGGAGATCTGCCTGCTCCGGACATTGATTGCATAGAAGTCATGATTATTTTTTGGGCACCAAAACTATCAAACAATGGTCTCATGGTTATTGCAAGTCCAGTGGTAGTGCAATTTGGAAGCGGAGCGATAAAACCTTTCCAACCGCGATTCTTTTTTTGTACCTCCAATAATCCAACATGATCATCATTTATTCCAGGAATAAGAATGGGCACATCTGCTTCATATCTATAAGCAGCAGAGGTGCTTATCACAGGAATATCTTTTGCAAATCTACTTTCAATTTCACGCGCAGCTTCACTTTCTATAGAGGTAAATATTAGATCCAAATTCTCTGGTTTTATATCATCAACAGATTCAACAACCATATTCTTGACATATTCTGGAATCTCTTCCTTTATGTGCCATTTTAGGATGCCACTACTTGCGTCTCTTATGGCATCTACGAACTTTTTGTTTGCAGAGCGTTCAGAGGCGGCTATTTGTTTTACTTCGAACCAAGGGTGTTTGTTT
>JBOGQR010000055.1:0-10035 GCA_050749225.1 Nitrosopumilaceae archaeon
CTGCAAAGCTGTTGATACCCTTCATCGCAAGATCATCTCTATTTTTCTTGTATACATCATGGAATTTGTTGTATACCGCTTCTGAAACTGTTATTGATTTGAATCCTGCTTTTGGCATATTACCTATCTATACCGTACTTTAAAGTACAAGTATTTAATGTTTCTGGATTTGGTGCTGTTAACTTGGTAGCTTGTTTTCTACGTGTTAACTCTCGGTTGGTAAAAGCCATCTTTTTGGTAGAAAATTTCTAACAGATTCTATTAGACTAGCTATTGCTATTATTAAAAATGAACTAAGAATCCTAACCAGAGGAATGCCATGCAGATAGATATCATCATGAGTAACCTCAATCTGATTTGGATTATTCACTGAAAAAAATTGTAGAATACTATAACTTGCAGATGCAAAGCCAACTATTCTGATAATCAGCACTATGATGTCTAATGTCTTTTTCAGAGGTATTGGCATTATTTTTTATTTTTTACTTGCGTTTTGAATTAGTGTGATCCATTTGTTTTGACCTTCAACCTTGATACTAGCTATATCTGCAGGAGTTTTGCCATCAAAATTTAAGATCTGGCTATTAAATATTTAGTAGAATAGATGCGCGCTTTTTATTTATCAAATTTGTATTATGATTCTAGTGCGCTCGTAAGAAATTACAGACCGCACCAAAGTACTGAATACCAGACCATACCAAATATCTGACCACAGGAGACCTGAAATTTCAGGTTCCTGTTGGTTAATTTAGTAATGCTATATACTAGAAAAGATATTTTCAAAATCATTGGTTCGTGGTTATCAATCTGAAAAGATAAAAGAGAAATTAATTGATGTTTTACGTGATTCAAAAATAGGCCTTTCAGGCATTGAGATTTCTGAAAAATTGAAAATAAATAGATTAACTATGACAAAATATCTTCAAGTCTTTGCTGCAGAGGGACTTGTAAAGCAAAAAAACATAGGAAATGTAAACCTGTGGTTTATGGAAGAAGGTGTTGAATCATTTGAATTTCCAGCAGATTTTTTCCGGCTAAAAAATAAGTATTTGCAGTATGTACTTTCAGGTGCTAGCAAAGAGGCTCATAATATACTCAGAAATTCGCTTCACTCTAGAGCCAATCCTACTAAAATAATTACAGAAGTAATTATCACCGCAATAGAATCTGTTCAAAATTCGTATGATGCTGGAAAGATTGGTAAATCTGAAAAAAATTTTCTTGATGACATTATCTTAGGATCTATCTATCTTATCATTTTGGTTGAACAAGAGATAGATATAAAAAAGAATATTATTGTTTTTTCGACAGATTCAAAAAATTCACTTATGGCACAAGCTGCATCTGCAGCTTTTCATGTTGAAGGTTGGAAAGTATCACAACTAGGAGATATGTCAACTGCTATTGATGTCATGTTTGACATTGATCTACAAAGATTTCTAAACAAAGTATGGGTAAAAAAACAAGGTTTAATGGTAATTGTAGTTTTTTCTTCTTCAGAAAGTACAATCAAGTTCTTTTCCCAAGCTGTCACTGCATCAAAAACAAAATTTGGCAAGGCTTTACATCTTGTTTTTTGTACAAAACTAGCAAAAAAGACTAAAGAAGAAGCAGATTTTGTTTCAGATGATGTTGAAAAAGTATTACAGTGGTGCCAAACAGTTTATGAAAGATCACAATCTTAATGATCTAAAAGGTTCAATATTTTAAAAGGAGCGTTTGCATAATCAAATCCCTGTTCCGCTGAAATTAATAAAACATTTTCATTCATGGGAAAGCTCATCACTATTGCTTTTTCTCTATATGACATGGCAAATTTTACCGGCCCCAAAACATGATCAAACTCACGTCTCATTTTTGTTCTTAACACTAATTCCATGTATAACATCTCATCGTCTTTTGAATCTTCAAGAGATTTCAGACCACCTCTCATACCGCCTGCAAAAAGCCTACCCTTCTCATTTATTGCTCCTGCAAATCTTATCTTAGGATCTGTTTCAAGGACTTTTTTACATATATTCTCAAAATCCATTGTTAATGCTCCTACAAAATGTCATGAGATGGAATATTAAATCAAACATCAGCAATAAATGATAATAGCCGATCTATTTATTGCGATCTCTTGTACATAATTGGCATGGAATCTGGTACTGAATTTAAAAACAAAATAGACCCTAAGGATGCTGCGGATTATTTCAAACATCTCTCATTGTTTTGGACTGATATGGCATATCTGATCTCAAGCAAGCCATCTGCTTTAACATCTGCAGGACCTATGCGAAAGTTTTCCCTACAGACTAAAAAATTGGCAACTGAAATGATAGAGGCAAATGAGGATCTTATGGAATTTAACACTAGACTTACTGAATATTATAAACAACTTTCAGATACCTGGGCTGAATCACAAAAAAGATTCAATACCAAAATGCCAGAAATTCCAAATGATATAGAACATATAGAATCTTCAAAACGTGTTTGGATTGACATATTTGAAAATGCATTCACACAACTTTTTGATTCTGAAAAGTTTGGGGAGAATTTTGGTAAATTAATATCAAGCGAACTTGAACTTTCAAAACACTGGAATAATATGCTTGCTGTATTATTGCAATCTGTAAATGTTCCAACTAAAGACGATTTGAATGATGTTTACAAAGAATTACACTCATTAAGAAAAAGAATAAGTAAATTAGAAAAAAATGAAAGGAAACTTGGAGTAAATCACAATGGAAAATGAATTAAAAATTGATCCGATACTAATTGAAGAGTTTTTAAAATTTAATAAAAATTTGATCGAAGCTCCAAAGATGGTACCAGCAATTGATGAAATTAATCTTGAGATGACTCCTTATGATGTTGCATATTCTGAAGATAAAATGCGTCTCTTGCATTTCAACTCTTCAACTCAAAAACAAAATAAAATCCCAATTGTTATTGTGTATGCATTGATAAACAGATATCATATTTTAGATATTCATCCACAAAAAAGCTGGATTAAAAACCTCTTAAATCAAGGATTTGATGTTTACCTGATAGACTGGGGAACTCCAACTAATATTGACAAATATCAGGGCTTTGATGATTACGTTAATGGTTACATAGATAATTGCGTTGATTTCGTATGTGATGAAACAGGTGTAGAAAAAGTTACTTTGCAAGGTTATTGTACGGGTGGCACGCTGGCCACTGTTTATTCCGCACTTCACCCAGAAAAAGTGCAAAATCTAATTGTAACTGCTCCTGTAATTGATGGTAAAAAAGACACTACGGTTGTTGGTAACCTTGCCAAACACATGGATGTAGATGAGATGGTAAAAGTAATTGGTAACATGCCGCCTGAATTTATGTATTACATTTTTTCCATTCTAAAACCGTTTGAACAGGGTGTGGAGAAATACATACACTTTTTCAAAAATATAAATGATAAAAATTATGTTGATAATTTTCTACGTGTTGAAAAGTGGTTGCATGATACACCATCAATACCAGGTGAGCTTTTTAGACAATGGATAAAAGACGTTTATCAAGAAAATCTACTAATTCAGGACAAGATGTATGTTGGAAATCAACTTGTATCTCTCAAAAATATCACAATGCCAATATTCATCCAGGTTGCAGTAGGTGATCATTTGGTTTCTCCTGAATGTAGCATGCCTCTATACTATGCAGTAGGGACTGAAGACAAAACCATGCGAATTTATCCCACTGGTCATGTTGGAATGATAGCAAGTTCATTTTCGCAAAAAAAAGTTCTTACCGAGCTTGGCCAATGGCTAAGTGAAAGATCAAAATAAAAAAGGAAAAGATTCCTTATACTAGTTTCGTGTTGGTGTGCATGCAGAGATCCAGAATTGGAAAAGGTTTTCATTTAATCCTGTAAATGCTTTTGCATTTTCATTGAAGGTTTTGATATTTTGTTTTGTTGCATCAATTGCAGCTAATATTACCTTATTCTGAACTGATCTTGCTTTGATTACTTCTTCAGTTACATCATTTACGGCTTTTACTACTGCTGCTGGTACGTTTGTATTTATTCCAGCTTTTGTTGCAAATTCTTGCTGTAGTGAAATAGCTGACTCGATTGCATTTTTCCATGCTGAAGTGCATTCTTGTTGAAGATTAGTTATTGATTGTAGGTATTGAGGTGCTGCTTTTTCAATATCCTCGAAAAACTTTTCTACATTTTGTTTGTATGTTGTATAGATCTCTTTTGTTTCTTGTGCTGTCTTACTCATTATTTCACCCCCTCTTTTTGATTTTTTTCTCGATAGGAATGATTACAACTTGAACCAAGTCTCCTTCTTTTAGTCCAAGTGCATCTCTTTCAGCTTCGGGAATCGAAATTCTTCCATTACTTCCAACTGATGTCTTAAATGCCCCCCATGACACAAATTGTGGCATTGTTTGTGCAAGTTTGAAAGCACTATCCATTGCTTTAGATTGTATACTGCCAAGATTTTCTACAAACTCAGATTGAGCTTTTGATCCTTTGTTTATGAGATCTTTTAATGTATCTACAGGCTCAAAACTTTCTGGTTTTTGTTGACTCATCATGGAACCAAATGTTTTCATAAAATCAGCTTGTGCTTTTCCACTTTTTTGTATCCATTCTTTGAACATCTCAGTTGGATCATATTGAATATTGTTACCAGTCATTGGTTTCTATTGGTAATAATGGTATTTATACCTATTGGTAATGATTGGATATTGATACCATTTACTGGTTTAAGAAATTAAGTACGATTTGTGAAAACTTGCCTGGTTCTTCAATATGAGGGGTATGTCCGCAGTTTTCCATAATTTCCAATTGACAGTTTTTTATTGAAGAAGTAAATTCATCTGCGTATTTGATAGGAATCATAGTATCACGCTTTCCCCATATGATCAGTGTTGGCACTGTGATATTTGATAGTCTATCTGTTATGGGTGGAGAATTTTTTAATGCCAGTATAGTTGACATGAATGCCATTTTTGCATTTGGCTGAGTCATTCTTTTAATAAAGCCTTCAATTGATTCGTCAGTAACATTTTTGGAACCAGTCATCATTTCATATGCTGTTTTTACAGTATCATAACTTGGATATAGTGCTGCCATAGAATAGGCATCTAAGGTAGGAGTGGAATTCTTCATAATTCCAGCAGGTGATGCTAGAACTATTTTTTCCATTATTTTACTTTGTGTTATTGCACATTCAGCGACCAATTGACCGCCAAGCGAGGTACCTATCATATTTGTTTTTCTTATGTCTAGACTCTCTAAGAAATCAAAAATGAACTTTGAGAAAAATTCAGGTGTGTAATCAATAGAAGGTTTATCACTATATCCATAGCCAGGTAAATCAGGTGCTATGACACGGTACTTTTTACTAAGAATAGGCATGACAGTTGACCACCTTTCGGCAAATCCACCAAGGCCATGAATAAGAACGATATTTCCACTTGAGCCTCCTCCATCAAGATATCGGATCTTGTTTTCCCCTACTTTGACATATTCTTCAGATATCAGATGATTCGTTCGTACATTCATGATGAGATAAATCTTTTCAAGAAGAAAAATGGGCCGAATGGGATTCGAACCCACGACCTTTCGATATCTGAAAAGATATTATCAGTCGAACGCTCCAGCCAAGCTGAGCTATCGGCCCAAGAAATTTTTCTAGCCAACGGTCATTTAAGTTTGCTGGCTTTTCCATTTGATGGAACAACCCATAGATGGATCAAAATCCTTCTCTATTTTCTTTCCAGACAGTAGTTTTTCTATGTTATTGATCATAGTTTTTTCTGTCACATTATCTTCTGGACTCATGGCATTATCAATTCTACCATGAAAGACGAGTTTTCTTTCTTGGTCAAAAAGGAAAGGATCAGGAGTACACACAGCACCATATTTTTTTGCAATTTCCTGTGTTTCGTCAACAAGATATGTGAATTTAATTCCCTTTTCTTTTGCAAACTTTTTCATATTTTCAAAACTATCATCAGGATAGTTTGTTGGATCATTACTGTTAATTCCAAGCATAATTATGTCGTTTTTGAATTTATCATAGATCTCATTTAGCGCCTTTGTCTTTGCTTGTACATAGGGACAGTGATTGCACATAAATACTACAAGCATGGCCTTGTAGTTTTTGAATTCAGAAAGAGAATGTTTTTTATCGTCTGTTCCCAAAAGGGTAAAGTCAGGAGCCTTGTCGTCTTTCTTTAAAACAACCTCTGATTTTAGTAATACCATAAAAAATTATGAGAATAATGTCAATAAAATCTTTGCCTGCATAAAGGCAACAATTAAAATCTACACGATTAACATTCCATACGATGGGCTGGTAGTTCAGCGGTAGAATACCCGCCTTGCACGCGGGGGGTCAGGGGTTCAAATCCCCTCCAGTCCACTCCCTATGCTTTGAGAAGATTGAGAGTCATCTTGTTTTTCGTTAATACCGCATTCTGTATCTGTATAATGTATTTTAGGGATTGTTAAATCACAAATAATTCTAAACTGAATCTTGAATCCATTTATAATGTACGTATAAATAATCTCTTAAATGGTGCTTGAATTTGATACAAAAATGCTGTTGTATCTTGGTATAATAACAGTGGGAATTTTTTTATTGCCAATTGAATCGGATCCGCCTATATACCTTATAGCTGGCATTGCTCTAGCACTAATAGGAACAATTTTAGTTATTATCAAGGTAAAAAGGTAAATTTTTATTTTAAAAGTTAAGTTGTTTTGAATTTAGATTGTGTTTTAAGCGTCTCTGCCACTTTTGCAAATATCTCATTAACTCCCACATCGTTGAAATTAATAGTCACATTTTCTCTAATGATCTGTTTTTCAAATCTCTCTTTAATTGCAAAAATTACAGATCCCCAATGAAGTATTCCTTTTAATTTTTCTTGAATTACTGATTCCGTATCTGGTAATGCACCCATTGAAAATACAATGCCATTTGCCCAGTTTATGGTAGGTATTCCGCCTCCCATGGCTCGATTTTGAGAAGCTACCATTTGAACAAAATCGTCAAAGCGGTATTCTATGATTTCATGAACTACAAGCCTTTTCCAAGGCTCAATTATTATCTCCAAACTTACCATCCTGTAATATTGTGGTTTATTTAAAATGACTACCTCTGATTGACAAGAATTATGGGCTTATGGAGTTATCTGCTTTTGTTATTTTATTTCAATTATGCTATTGCTAATCGCCATCGACTTCCCAATACCTCTGAAAGATGGATTTAAATACCATATTCGTTTTTTGATGGATAGGTAATTTAAAAATGCAAGATTGGTCTCAAGCGGGCGTATACATTCCTTTGGCAGTAGGATTGATTCCTGGATTTATTTACTGGTGTGTAATTACCGCTCGTAGAAGCAAAAAGTAAATTCGTAAAAATCTTCATTTTCTTTTTATATTATGAATCAATGCAAATTTAGTAAAACCTTCTAATCCTCATTGTTTAGATTATGATATACATTATATGATTAATCACTAAAGTAAGGTGAATATTGTATGAAGATTACCTCTGCATTAGTCCTTTTGTTAGCATTCTCATTACTTTCGTCAAATTTAGTATGGGCCCAAACACTTCCATCAAATACTAGTTTAACCGTAGAAATATTGTCTGCATATAGCTATAGAGCAGATGATGGTACAACAATAGTACTAGGTGAGGTTATCAACCACAATAACTTTCCAATCACAGATGTGACGATTGGTGTCTCCTTTTTAGATCAAAATTCTAATGCCTTGGAATACAAGACTGGCTCTACCTTGCTTAAAGTTATACCAGGAAATGGAAAGGCTTCGTTTTCAATCTCATCAACAAAATCAGATCCTGCCATAGAAAATGTTCAAACCAAAATCGCAGGTTTTACTTCTTCACCATCTAGACAACAGGTCCTAAGCATTGTACCTGGACATTTACAAATTGCATCACAACTCTCACTTTCTGGAACTATAAAAAATACTGGAACACTGATCTCTTCTGGAACTAAAATTTATCTAATTTCATATGATGCATTTCAAAGAGTTGTATCTGTATCTAATGCAGCACCAATTGATATTAGTCCAGGAACAGCATCTAGCTTCAGTATAACATCTACTCCAAACTCCCATGCAAAATCATACAAACTTGTTGCAGAATCCGATAATTATCAGTCAACCATCACTGATGTAACAGATGTCACTGCAACATTACCAGTTATAATTAGCGGTACCTTAGTTACAGATCCACAAGGTAACAAATATTCTACAATACCAGTAGGGGCGTCTGTAAAAATTACAAGTGAATTAAGAAATCTTGGAAGTCAGACAACCCAAGCGTATGTTTATTATGTACAAGTAAAAAATTTTGCAGGTCAAGTTGAATTTATTGGAAACTATTCAGGTGTGTTTCTTGGTCAAAGTGATAATGCGACAGTAACTTGGAATCCTACTAGTGACGGACCATATTTTATAGAAACATATGTGTGGGATTCTTATAATATTCCTCTTGCTCCACCTGGTTCTATAATAAACGTCGTACTTGTGAAATCTCAACAGAGTTAATTTAACCCACAACAAAATGTATTCATGGCAAAATTCCATCTAGTTGCGCTTGGTGGCACGTTTGATATTTTACATAAAGGTCATCTTGCTTTATTACAAAAAGGATTCTCAATTTCGTCTAAAGTTATAATTGGTCTTGCTAGTGATGAACTTGCTACAAAAAAAGGAAAAAACCTTTTACATGATTATTCTGAAAGATATAGTACTTTAGAATCTATGATAAAGAAAAATTTTCCAAATTCTCAATTTGAAATAAGCAAATTGGACAATGATTTTGGACCTGCAGTACTAGAAAAAGAAGTCGAGGCTTTGGTTGTAAGTGAAGAAACCATAGGACAAGGTCAAATATTAAATAAACTAAGAAATGAAAGGCAACTATCGCCAGTGAAAATAGTAAGTGTTCCTATGATACTTGCAACTGATGGGAAACGCATCTCGACATCACGAATTAAGGATTCTGAAATTGACGCTGAAGGTAACTTGCTCTGAATTGACAAACAACTTTTCGAACTTTGAGTAAGTATGATAAAACAGGAAATTTACAGCACTAGACATTGAAAGAAATCACCGAACAAATGTTAAGAAAAATGTCAAACGATGTCAATAATCTAAAAGAAGGTCTTAATCCTGAAAATATTGCCTTTTGGTACAAAAAAGTAATAGATGAAGCAAAAGATATGGCACCTCCATGGCTTGTAGATAAGATAAAGGTAAAACAAGATCCTATACTTCATATGAAGTTTAACTTGGATATTTCAAAACGTGCTGTGAGATATCTGATGATGGCAATAGAAAATCATATTGACGAAATGCCATATTCAACCAGATTATATTTTCTAAAAGTTCAGGAAATACTTACAGATGAAATGAATAAGGCATTAGTATAATTCACTCCTTTGTTATTTCTACTATGTTTTCAATAACTTCAGTATTTGTTATACTGCTTGTTTTTTCAACAACTGATTGAATAAAATCAGCAAAAGACTCTGCCTCTAATCTATCTTTTAAAAGAATACTGTGCGCTGATTTGTCTTTTAATGAGACAATAATTTCATTATCTATAATCTCCAAAATACCTGTAACAAAAGTTTCTTTATTGTCTTTTACATAAATTAGACTTGATAGTTTCTGAGCTTCATACTTGTCTTCACAAATAATTCTTTTTTTCATATTGTCATTCAAACAAAAACTTTTCTACTTGATCTTTTGCTTTTTCCCGTTTCTTTTTAAACTCTGTAATGAAAGGTTTCGTAGCATCTTTGAGATCACACTTGCATTCTCCACATAAAAGCTCCCCACCTTTACACTTTCTTGCTCTTTCATCAGATTCTTTTTCAGACTCAAAAAAGTATCGCAGGTACCAAAAGACAGGACAGATGTTAAAATTCGCTCCCAACTTACGTTGTAATTCAACAGTTGGTTGTCCACCTGTAAATGAATTTGATATTTTTTTATCAATTATTTCTTCACTGTCTGTTGTAAAG
>JBOGQR010000056.1:0-9904 GCA_050749225.1 Nitrosopumilaceae archaeon
TTCTGTTTGCAATGTTAGCTGCAATAGCACCTGCTCCTATACCATTATCAATATTTACTACTGAAAGTCCAAGTGTACAGCTTTGCAGCATTGAAGCAAGTGCTGCAACTCCTTTTTCTCCATAACCGTATCCAACTGACGACGGTACCCCTATTACAGGAATATCTACAAGAGAAGAAACTATCGAGGGCAACGCCCCTTCCATTCCAGCAACAACTACAATTGCATCTACGTCTGCTCGTATCATTTTCTTTATTATGGGAAATACCCTATGCAACCCTGCAATACCCACGTCGTAGCTACATGTGCACATACAACCCATAGCTTCTGCCATCAATCTTGCTTCTTCAGCTATACCAATATCCGAAGTTCCTGCAGTCAGTATGCCAATACGACCGCCAGAAGGCTTTATTATTTTTTTAAAAAATAGAACGGATGTAGTATTCTTTCCAAGTTTGGTTTTGATTTTATTTTTATTTGAAAAAGAAGTGATTTTTTTAAAATCATTTTTATTAATTCTTGATACAAGTACCGGATCAGATCTTGAAATAGCTGCAAGTAGTATTTTTTTTAGATCTACTATCTGTTTTTTTTCTGCAAAGATTACTTCGGGAATACCACGTCTAAATTTTCTACCAATATCAAATTTAGCAATATCTTCTATTTTTTCGACAGAATGTAAGGAAAGTAGTTTTTTTGCTTTAGTTACAGAGATCTTTCCTAGCTTGAGTGACTCCAGAATTTCTATGAGATTCAATGACAATGTAAATCCTCATTGTAGTTAAAAATCTAATCAGAATTCCAGACCAGAAATAGCTGTCTTGACGCTTTCAATGCCTTTTTTGAATAATTCTTTTTCATTAGAATCAAGATCTAGTTCAATAATCTTTTCTACACCATTTTTACCAATAACTGCAGGCACGCCAATAGTAACATCAGAATAACCATATTCTCCATCAAGATATGTTGCAACTGGAATTACTTGTTTTGTATCTCTAACTACTGCTTCAATTATAGCTGAAATTGCATTTCCAGGAGCATATACAGTAGCGCCCTTTAGTTCTATGACTTTGGCCGCTACTTGTTTTGTATCTTGTATAATCTCATCGAGTTTTGGTTTTGATAAAAGTGATGTAAGTGGAATTCCTGATACGGTAGAATATCTTGAAAGGGGCAACATATTCTCACCGTGCTCACCTATGACCAGTGCACGAATGGAATCACGAGAAAAACCTGTTGCCTGATGTATGAATTGTACAAATCTGGATAAATCAAGCATTCCACCCATTCCAAATACTCGGTTCTTTTGAAACCCAGATACTTTGTAAGTGAGATATGCCATTGGATCAAGCGGATTTGTAACAGGGATCACCATGGAATCCTTTGCATATTTTTTTATATTCTCTACAACGCCTTTAACAATAGATGCATTTATTTTTAAAAGATCCATTCTTGTCATCCCTGGTTTTCGTCCAGAACCTGCTACGACAACAACAATGTCAGAGCCTTTCATCTCAGAATAATCGTTTGAGCCACGTATATTCACATCAATTCCCTTTTCTGACAACATGTGGTTAAGATCCATTGCTTCTCCTTGTGGAAGACCTTGAACTACATCCAAAAGAAGAATTTCGTCTGAAAGTTTTCGTAGTGCGGTAAAAAGTGCAGCTGCACCACCTACCTTACCAGAACCTACAATAGTAATCATAAACAGGCGTGATTTTAATCGCTAATTAAACTTCACTATTAACAGCACAGAATAAAGTCGTGTATGAAGTAATTTCTCGGAATTTGATAAAATGCTTGAAACTACTCGTGAATTAAAATTACAATTTATATGCATTCTCATGAGTTTACAATTCTATGGTGCTAATAATAGATCCGCAAGTTGCTGGAATTTCTGGAGATATGTTACTCTCAGCGCTCATAAACATGGGTGCAAAAAAATCAAAAGTAATTGAGGGAGTTCATATTTCAGAGAATTATCTTTCAGGGTCTAAAATCCAAAAGATTGATTTTAACAAAATTATCAATCATGGAACGGAAGCAACTCAGATTTTGCTTGAGATAAAAGAGAACACCCATGAGCGCAGAGGCACTGACATTCAAGAATGTGTACTATTAACCTCAGATAAAATCGGTCTTTCTGAACAAGCCAAAGTGTTTGCAAAGGAAAGTGTCAGATCGTTGATAAAGGCAGAATCAAAAATTCATGGAGAGCCCATGGAATCAGTACACTTCCATGAAGCCTCAAGCATGGATACCGTAGTTGACATAATAGGAACTGCGATTGCTTTAGACGATTTGGGTTTTTTTTCAGAAGAAATAATTTCGATGCCAGTTGCAATAGGTGGAGGTACACTTACTTTTTCACATGGGACTGTATCAAATCCTGCTAGTGCAATTTTAGAAATTTTCCAAAATTCTGACATCATAATATCTGGAGGACAAGTTAAAGAAGAACTCACTACACCTACTGGAGCAAGTATTCTTGTTAATCTGGCTGATAGTTGTTCAGAATTTTATCCTGCGATAAGAGTAAAATCAGTTGGATATGGAGCGGGAAAGAAAAACTTTGATGGATTTCCAAATGTGCTCAAAATTGTAAAAGCTGATAAAACAGAACAGTTTCTACAAGACTCGGTACAAATACTTGAGACAAATATAGATGACATTTCTGGTGAGATTTTAGGCCACATGATTGATAAAATAATTGCAAATGGGGCAAAAGATGTCACGGTGGCTCCTGCTATAACAAAAAAAGGCAGGCCAACAAATCTAGTTTCCGTAATATGCGACTCTGGTTCTGTTAATACTATTCTTGATACGTTGATATCTGAAACAGGTACATTGGGAATAAGAGTTAGATCATCTGCCAGATTTATTGTACCAAGAGTAGTGGTTTCGGTTCCTGTTACAATACATGGAAAAAGTTTTACTGTGAGATGCAAATTGGTGAAGAATCAAGATGTTGTGAAGCACTTTAAGGCAGAAGCGTCAGATGTCAAACTAGTTGCAGATTCACTTTCAATATCATTTAAAGATGCAAATGAGTTTATTAGAACTGAGATCAAGCAGAAGTTGAATTTGAAATGACAAAGATTGATGAATTAATTAATTGGTTTAATGGGCAGTCCAAAGTGCTTGTTGCATTATCAGGTGGGGTAGACAGTGCACTTGTTGCATATGCAGCACATAAATCACTTGGAAAGTCAGCAATTGCCGTAATAGCTGATTACAAGACACTTGCAAAAGAAGAACTAGAATCTGCTGAAAAAATTTGCTCTGAAATTGGAATTAGACATATTGTAATTCAATACAATGAACTTGAAAATCCTGAATTTGTAAAAAACGATAACACTAGATGTTTTCATTGTAGAACCGAGCTTTCAGAACATCTTAATGAGATCTCCAAAAAAGAGAATGCAAGTGTTATTGTAGATGGAACTAATCTTGATGATCTAGGCGAATATAGACCGGGAATAAAGGCTCTAAAAGAAAATGGCGTGAAAAGCCCATTAGTAGAGGTAGGATTTACAAAAGATGAAGTTAGAGAATATGCAAAACAGGTCGGTTTATCAGTATACGATAGACCGTCAAACTCTTGTCTTGCTTCTCGTATTCCTTGGGGACAGGAAGTAACAGTAGAAAGACTAGCGAGAATAGAAATGGGTGAAATTATGGTTAAACAAATTTTTGGAGTACGACAGATACGTGTACGTGATATTAACGGTATTGCAAAAATTGAAGTATCTCCAAAAGAAATTTCTCTGCTTTCTGATCAAATCAAGTTATCAAAACTCATTGAAAAGTTAAAACAGATTGGATTCACATCTGTAGTTGTAGACCCTGAAGGATACAGGCCTGGGAAGCTTAACGTGATCGTCGATTGATATATCTTGACAACGCTGCATCAACTCCAGTACATGAAAAAGTAATTGAGGCGATGATGCCATATTTCAGAGAACAATATGGAAATCCATCTTCTATTCACAGATATGGTCGTCTTGGTAGCATTGCAATCCAAAATGCAAGAAAAAGAATTGCATCATTGATAAATGCTGAAAGCAATGAGATTCTCATAACATCAGGAGGAACTGAATCAAATAATACCGCACTTTATGGAATCACACACCGTAACAAAGGCAAACACATCATAACATCATCAATAGAGCATGATGCAATACTAGAACCATGTAAACATCTTGAGGAAGAAGGTTATCAAATAACCTATCTGCCTGTAGACAAGTATGGTCTTGTAAATCCCGAAAATGTAGAAAAAGAAATCTCGCATGATACATGCCTAGTCAGTATAATGTATGCCAATAATGAAGTAGGTACCATACAACCAATTGCAGAGATTGGAAAAATTACAAAGGAGAAAAAAATTGTATTTCATACAGATGCAATACAAGCGGTAGGAAAAATCCCAATTAATGTAAATGATCTTGGGATAGATTTGCTATCAATATCGTCTCACAAGATAAATGGACCAAAAGGAGTTGGTGCGTTATATATTAGAAAAGGAATCAAAATAGATCCTCTCATTTTGGGTGGTGGTCAAGAAAATGGCCTTCGTTCAGGAACTGAAAATGTGGCAAGCATAGTAGGTTTTGGCATGGCGTGCCAACTTGCAAACGATAACATGATACAAAATCAAGAATATTGTAGAAAATTAGGAATGAAGCTTGTCACTGATGTTCTAAAAGAAATTCCCCACACTAAACTTAATGGTCATCCTGAAAAAAGAATACCAAATAACATTCATTTTACATTCCTTGGTGTAAATGGTGAAGATCTAATAATCAAGCTTGATGAAAATAAAATTGCTGCATCAACTGGTTCTGCTTGTTCTGTGAAAGTACAAAAAGCATCTCATGTACTTAGAGCAATGGAATTTTCTCATGAACAAATAACAGGATCTCTGCGTTTAACTATTGGAATAACAAATACTGAGGAAGAGATTAACGAAACTGTTCAGGTCTTAAAAAAAGTTGTAAAAGAATTACGCGCAGTTTCGCCATACAAAGAAAAATATAATTTTTAGATCTGATAGAAGAAACATAGTTTAAACAATTGGTTGTTTATTTAGAAATAACTTCTACGTCATACTCTGTTTTTTTTGCAAGAGGTAATGCAACACCATTTTTATCCCATACAAAAATTTCTACAGTATATTTACCTGCAGAGTTTGGAGTCCAAGAAAGTTCTGCTGTTTTTTTGCTTGCAGGATCAACATATCCATTTACCAGATCGATATACACAACTGTGTCATCTGCATCTTTTACTTGTACAATATAGGAATAACCTTTTGTCAATAGATTATCGTTATTTGAAATCAGAGTTACAAAATTGAGATTTGTTCCAATTGTTGGTTTTTCCAATAACGGCCTATCATAATTATCTGTCATCTGTGGAGTTATACTGATTGCAGGCAATTGGGTTTGAGTTTGTTGAGTTGGAGAAGATGGTACAGGGGAAGATTGTGCGGGAGTTGATGGAGAAGTCAGGCCTATAATCACTGAGCGTCCCAGAGCATCTCTGAAATCATGATACCACGCCTGAATGCTTCCACCTGATGGTGAGATAAGTGCAGTTCCATCTTCATTACATATTTGGGATGGCATTTTGAAAATTCCTTTGAATATTCCAGTTCCTGGACCTGTTTCAGTAAGAGTAAATCCTGTTGCTGCAAGTCCTCCATGTGTCACACTGTTTACTGTACAGTGATGAAATCTGAATCCTTTAATCCAAACTTCTAAGAGTATGTTACCACTTGAATCTCCTACCGTATCATCTGCAGGTGAACTAGGATCATTTACTGCAGCATATGTCTGAATTGTGTTTGAATCTGTACTAAGATCTGGATCATTTAGTGTTATGGTAACAGGTTGCCCAAGCCCATAGCTTTGTGAATCTAGTGTAACTATTCCTGTGTGTGTTTGAATATCAGATTTCGAAGTTGAAATTGTATTTGCACCACTAGCTGAAACGCCTGAGATTGAAAGATTAATTCCTTTATTATCAATCAGCTGATCATTTACAAGGAATTTTATATTCTGTCCAAATGTACGGAGATTTTGAATTAAATTTGGATCGTATTGATTTAATTGATTTGTAATTACATATTCCAAAGTTCCTGTAAAGATACCTGAATTGCTTGATGTTTCTTGCAGTTCCGCTCTATATATGGCATTATTTACTTTTTGATTATTTTGATTTCCAAATGAAAGTAAGTCAAATACAATTGGTTCAACTCCGTTTGATATTGTTCCTCCATTAGATGGACTACCTGATGTATCAAAATTAATTTCTAAAAATACCGGAGATGATGGAGATATTACGTTTATAGCAGCTACATTAATATCGCTTATTTGAACAAGGCCGTTTCCAGATGATATACTACCAGGGGTCAGAATTTGAACCGGGTTACTTCCAATCGCACCAAAGTACAGTGTCATGCTCGTATCCGAAAAGGAATTAATCCCAAGCTGTTGTTGAAATGATCTTAGATCATAATTTATCCAATTAGTTCCACCTGAATTTGGTGGATTTACATTGATAAACAGACTTTTCAGAGTTTGTTCGGTTATTCCAAGATTTAATGTAATTTTCTTAAAAGAAACATTGGGTGAGGTGGTAGTGTCAAGCATCAATCTAGCGGAATTTGAATCAGGTATGCTAGACGAGACCTGTATTGCCCCAAGAAAATCAGAAGGATGTGGATAAAATTGTACACCTGATGCAGTATTCAAAGTATATGGGTTTCCAAACTTCAACGTTGGCAATATAGCAGAGCTTCTAAAATCATCCAGATGTTCAATTATTGCAGAGTTAAAATTTTGGTTATCATCTACAAGTGTGATGATTGCTTTTTGACCAGAAGTAAATTGTCCATTTGATGTACCAATAGATAGTGTTGGTTTTTGACCAGAATTAGATTGTCCACTGGGAACAGGGCTAAGAGACAGATTGGCATCAGAAGTACCAGACAATATTGAAGCAGATTGGGAATTGTAAGATATTGATGCCGATTGAGATCTTGGTGCATTACTTAAAATTCCAATTGTAGATTTACTGTTAACCGAGCTTTCAAAAATTCCAGAATTTGGCGCAGTTTCTACAAATGTTACTAATTTATTATAAGTAGCCTCATTTGTGATTGATGTGGTAGTTTGAAGTTGATTTGTCTTCAATTCTGCAACAGAGCCCAGATTCATTTCAACATGTCCGTTATCTCTAAAACCCAAGCTGTTAAGATTTGGATATAAGTTTACCAAGTCTGAATCTCCTGGAGCAGAACCAGATTCTGGAAATGCTTGATAGAAGGTTGCCTCTGGTGAATTAACATTGAATGTCCAAGAATTTACAGAAGTAGGATCTTCGTTGAGTTGCATGTCATTTATTGTTGCAAAGACATCAGAGCCTTGCGGATAACCAGTTCTGTCAACTTTCATAGAAATGTCAGTCATGTCATCATATGTCAGATTTACATATTCAGAACCTCCCGCTTTATCATACTCTATAGTCACAGTATTACTAAAAGTAAAAAGCTGGATAAGTGGCCACGCATCAGGATTTATTCCGATTTGACCAGGCTTTACATTAGAATTTGTGTTAAGACTAGGCGGATTTCTAATCACACTCATTTGGTTGTTAATAGGAGGCATTAGGTTACCAACACATCCATTAAATGAGGCAGTACCTTGTGTTGCACCAGTTATTCCGTTAGAATCAGGAATTGCAACACCGTCAGTTTGTGAAAAACTAACGCCTAATACTGATGGATCTGTATTTCTACCACAAAAAACTCCAAAATCTAAGTTTTGACCCAGTGCTCCTGTAGACGAAATCTGATCTGCATGTTTTGCTTTATCTACATTAGCAAAAAATGCATACCAAGCTCCACTAGAACCTTGCACCATCCTAAGTGGACTTCCATTTAATGTGACTGTTGGCTCACCTAGTTGTTGGTCAAGTTGATTACTATCTCTTACAACTACTTCTATGACCATTGCTCCTGAAAAATGATTCTCAAAAAGATTATTTTCTGCAGATACAAACAGATCTGGATGATCAGAATATGCATTTACGTTAATGACTGAAAGTGGCGTAGTCATAAGAAGTACAATTAGAGTAAAAGCCATCATTGTGCGCAAATCTATTCCACGCTTACATGAACTACAGAACTTGCAAATATTGTTATCGAATGATTTGTACTTTATGTAGAAAATTTAATCTAGATTACAACTTTGAAACATCTTTACATCTTCAATTTGTTTATCTACAATACCAAGTTTTAACTAGGGTTATCCTCAACTTTTGCTGTGAAAAAATTCAAACCAATTATTATAATCAGTGCAATTTTCATAATTACAGGAATCGGGCTTACGTTTTATGAATCTCAACTAATAAATTGGAACGTTGCAAATCAGCAACAAAATCTTTTGGCTGGAACGTCAATGACATTAACAAAAGATCTTGATCCATCAAAGAATCAAAATGGTGTTTATTCTGTTCAAATTACAGATTTTCAAGATGACAATATCAAAATGAGTATTTTGAATCCTGCAGATGAGGTAATTACATCAAAGCTAATAACAAAAAATCCATTCCAAGAAAACTTTCTTATTTCTATCAATGGCACATATAAAATTCAAATAGAAAATCAAGGACATAGAGAAGTACAGGTTTTGGCAGTAATAGGGAACTATCCACAAAACATATCATTAATAGACATTTTTGGTTTTGTTGTACTAATAACAGGATTAAGTGGACTTGCAATAGGAATAATGTATTTTGTTAAGAATCGCGGAAAGACTAGTGTTAGTTAAGATATTGATCTAGTTCAGTTAAACCGTTAACAACACCTGAAAAATTTTCATCCATCTCCATAATTTCATTTAGTTTTTCTTTGTCAACAATGAAGATGGTTTTATTTTCATCCAGATTTATTCTAACAAAACCATATTGTATTACATACGCTAATCTTTCTTTTATTTCCGTGTCTGATATATGTAATTTTTCCACAAGATAAGAAGAATCTTTGCTTCCGTCTTCAAGTTCTGATAATATCATAGAAACATCTGGATCTACTAAAGTTTCTAACATTTTTTGTTTATCATAATTTTTATCCATTGTTACCATGTCTGTTTTGAACGCAATATTTTCTTCTTGTTTGAAATGAAATCGGTGATCAATATCTTATCAATATTCTCAGGGTTTATGTAATATGCCCTTCCTTTAAGATGTCGTTCTAATCCTTCTACATAGCTTAAAAGTTCAACCTCCTCACTTACCATAATAGTATCAATTTCAATTCCTTCACGCTTACATTTTTTTGCCTCAAAAAGAGTTTTGGCATCTATTACTGGATCAACCTGTCTATACCTGTAACAAAGATACACCATTTCTCCGCCTACGTCCAATTTTATATCGCGTTCATTTTGTAGTTTCAAAAGTGTAACATCATCAGGTTTGTAAAAATGAGAGTATGGTTTGTCAGAAAGTATGTCTTTTTTTTGTGATTCGTTGTCAATAAAACTAGCACTTGGTTGACCATCTGTTATCATTACAATTCTTTTATTTTGAGAACCTTCACGTTTTAAAATTTTTAGCGCTAGTCTAAATGCTGCTTGATAATTTGTGTAATGTAGAAAATTATCATTTGCATCATATGTTTTCAAATACGGTATATCATAAGGATCTACTTCTGACGCAAGAGAACCAAAACCTACTACGTAAATAGAATCATTAGGGAAAAATTTTTTATTTAATACATACAGCGCCCAGAGTGCTTTTTTTGCAGCTTCAATTCTACTTCCTTCCCCTGAACTAACGGAATACTTCATTGTAGAGCTCAGATAAATGCAATATACAACAGCAACATTGGCTTCTTCAATTG